>CAIYOL010000344.1 GCA_903927855.1 uncultured Planctomycetota bacterium | reverse complement strand
GGAAAGCAAAATACGGGAAAATCACACATTACTACCTATAATTTCTTCATATTCATAAAGTAGACTTTATTGGCCCGATAATAAAGCCAACATATATGTAAATTCAGGGTTGAACGTGGCAAACGAGGCCGTGCTTGCCTCTGCTGGAATTTTATCGTTGCTATTTGTATAGCAAGATGTACATTATAACGAGAAGATGAGCCATAAGGTATTTTCCTTGTGGGGGTGAAAGGTTATAGGGGAAACACAATGAAGACATTAGAACAACCATATAACAAGTGGGGGCATAGACTCACACGGGCACCTTGTATATTTTGCCTGCTGATCAGCAGCTTATTTTACCTTACTGCCACAACCAATACAATAAGTGCAGCAACTTACTATGTTGACGATGCAAATGGCAATGACGCCAGCGTTGGCGACAGTAACCATCCGTGGAAAACATTAACCAGAGCTATGGATGCAAACGGGAAAGACCCAAATGTCAGTCAGGGCGATACAGTTTATTTCTACGATGGGAATTATGGTACTTACTCTTGGGATGCAAGAGTTACTGGCAACGTTCCAATCAACAACACCGATTGGATTACATATAAAGCCGCTCCTTGGCACATACCCGAAATAAACAACGTGTTTATTTATAATACCAGGTCTGGTTATGCAAATGGAAATTCTTATACTTGCTTTGATGGGTTTAGGATATTGAACGGTATATCAGCCCAATATGACAATCATTTACGAATACTAAACTGCACAATAACTCGCATACCTGATTATAATGCCTCCGGCGTTTACACGCCTTATTATTTAAGCGCAGCCTATGGTATATACACAAAAGAGATTAACGATGTGTCTATAATAGGTAATACGATATATAATACCACAAAGGGAATGAATCTTGTTTGTATTGCCAACAATATAACGAGGGATTATAACGTAAGTGGTAATACTATTTATCGTTTAGGCGGCGACGGTATCGCTATCGGGGCAAGTGACATAAATATATCGGACAATTATATTTACGATATGAACGTGTTGCGTTCCGAGTTGATAATAACAGGGACAAAAAGCGGTGATTTCACGATAGGCGAAGAAGTTACGCAGGTTGGTACAAATGCCACTGGTGTTGTAACGCAAAATCCAAGCTCAACAAAAATATGTTGTTTCAATACAAGTTCGCAGCGTTTTCTATCCTCTGCGGGCGGTGGAGGCACAATTACCGGAGCCAGTAGTGGCCAAACTATTATACCAGGCACATCCGTAGATGGCGAGCACGCAGATGGAATTGAATGTCAATGTGCAACAAACACTGTTCACATCTCAAATGTATCGGTTGAAAGAAACCGGATTTTGTGTGCAAAGGATTATTGGTTGGTGAATGGGGGCGTCAAATTAGGCTCTGCTACACCAGAGTATGTAGATAATGTCATAGTTAGAAACAACTTGGTTAGTGGTTATCAGATTCTGCTTTCTTCTTTGCAAGGAAATATAACAATTAGCAATAATACTTTTGATTGCTTCATGCAGGTTTATCATACTTCTAATGATACAAACTGTATCATTGATGTTTTTTATAATAATATCGTTCGTGCACCGTTAATAAATGTAGATGCCTATGGAGGAATAACGAATTTCCTAAATCACGGCAATAATATATTTGGTAATAATCCCAACGGTACTGGCGGGCCATCCTATCCTTTTGCCGTCAACGGAACTGAACTTATCAACACAACTCCAGCTTTTGTGGATGTGGCCAATGGTGATTTTCGGTTAAAACGAGGTTCTATAGCCATCGACTTTGGTAATCCATCCTATGCCCCCGCTACCGACATCCGCGGCTATCCCCGCGATGCCCAGCCTGATGCCGGCTGCTATGAATATGCCAACTTGGCTCCTATCGCAAATAACCAGATTCGTATTATAGATGTGAATGTATCGATAAGTATCACCCTCGTTGCCTCTGACTTTGATGGAGATACCTTAACCTACAGCATAGTTACTCAGCCAAGTAATGGCACATTATCCGGCACAGCACCGAATCTATCCTATAAGCCTAACTCAGATTACAAGGGTACTGACTCCTTCACCTTCAAGGTAAATGATGGCACTCACGATTCTAATATTGCTACTGTAACTTTGATTATAAAGCCAGTTACTAACGGCCCTATTGCCGCCTGGGGTCGAAACGATTATGGTCAGGCAGACCCATGCGATGGAAATGACTTTGTTGCCATTAGCGCTGGTGTAGGGCATAGTCTGGCCTTGAGGAAGGACGGCTCGATCGTTGCCTGGGGACAAAACGATTATGGTCAGGCAGACCCCT
The DNA here is from genome assembly GCA_903927855.1 of uncultured Planctomycetota bacterium. Lineage (GTDB taxonomy): Bacteria > Planctomycetota > Phycisphaerae > Sedimentisphaerales > Anaerobacaceae > CAIYOL01. Next base: position 13,498 of record CAIYOL010000344.1, on the reverse strand, counting down.
GTGATGGAAACGACTTTGTCGCCATTAGCGCCGGTGGGTGGCATAGTCTGGCCCTAAAGCAGGACGGCTCAATTGTCGTCTGGGGACAAAACGATTATGGTCAGGCAGACCCCTGTGCCGGGAACGATTTTATTGCCATCGCTGCAGGTACAAGTCACAATTTGGCCTTAAAAAATGATGGCTCAATTGTGGCTTGGGGCCGAAACGATGACGGTCAGGCAGACCCCTGTGCAGGGGGCGATTTTATTGCCATCGCTGCAGGTACAAGTCACAATCTGGCCTTAAAGCAGGACGGCTCAATCGTTGCCTGGGGACGAAACGATTATGGTCAGGCAGACCCTTGCGATGGAAACGATTTTGCTGCCATCGCCGCAGGTGGAGCACACAGCTTGGCCTTAAAAAAAAATGGCTCGGTTGTTGCCTGGGGACGAAACGATTATGGTCAGGCAGACCCGCCTGACGGGAACGACTTTGTTGCTATCGCTGCAGGCGATGCTTATAGTTTGGCCTTAAAGGAGGACGGCTCAATTGTGGCTTGGGGTCAAAACGATTATGGTCAGGCAGACCCATACGTCGGACACAACTTTTTTGCCATCAGTGCAGGAGGGTACCACGGTCTTGCGATTATGCGGTTAGATGATTACCAAGTTTCGATTACCAAATGCACGGTAACCGCCGGCAGCAAGGAAAACAGCGACAAGATTTCCTTTTCAGGAACGATGGACCCCCAAGCCAGTGATTTCAACGATGCCAATGCCATCGAGGTTATTATTGACTCAAATGATATAGTCGATCCCTGTGTCCTGACCTTCCCCATCGATGCCAATACCTTTAAGAAGGGCGACTACCGTTATTCAAAGACCGTAAATGGAGTGAAGAAGGTTTTCAAATACTATGCAAAAAACCATAAATTCGCATTTTCAGTACGTAATATCGACCTGTCCGGGTTATCCTGTCCAGGGAAAGTTCAAATTGAAATCGGTGACTCCATCGGCACAACCAGAATAAGCGAAGCTTTGGTCAACGGCCCCAAGAGACCGATACCAATAAAGCTGATGATGGGGGTCAAGGATGTCCTGAGGGTCGAAACACCCTACGACAAGTGTCAGGTTAAGCATGGCAAAAAACCCAGCACCGATCAGTTGTCGGTCAAGGGCGCATTCGCAGTTGAAGACACAGACGTGAATCTGGTCGGTGAGGAATTTGTCGCTACGCTCGGCACACAGACCTTCACGATGCCTGCCGGTAGTTTCAAGGCCGGGAAGGATAAATTCACCTGCACAAAAGCTGTAGTGTCGGAAGGTGGTTCTGCCGCTGCTAATTTCAATCTCAAAGAGGGTTCTTTCACGCTGACAATAAAGAACACAGTTCATATTACAGCAACCGGCGATGTTAAGTTCGGCATAGCGTTTGCCGACTATGACGAGGTTGAGCAGGTTACGCTTCCTCCATAACATAAGAAGTTGCGCCCTGCGCCCAAGCAGGGGTTGCCTGAAGACATATTTGCAGCACAAATCTCGGCTTGCTTGGGTTTACCGTGGCTGAGGTATTAAAAGTAGATTTGAGCTGTTGCGAGATAATCGTTGAAAGCAAACTGGAACATCTAACATTTAAGAAACTTATGGAGTTTTTTCTTAAAATAAAATTTTCGACCCACCATTTGCAGATAAAAAGTTTGTACGCAAAAAAATACCGCCAATCCGAATTCGGTTGATACATCGATCCAGATATCAACTCTTGAATTAAATGATGCAACACAACTCTGAAATATTTTCTTTCTTGTCCCTACAGGGGTTGGAAGACAATAGTAAAAAACTGGATATTTTTTGCATTTAATGTCGCCTGTAAATACAATAGCGGGTTGAAATAAGCGGGAAATTGCCACAGCGCACCTCAGTCAATTAAAGTTAATGGTTCTACTACTGATAAGCTGTAGGCAAGGGGGAAAAATTTGTGGCAGTTTTGTGGCAATTCCAGTTTGAAAACAGTTCTAAAACCAGTTCCAAACTAGTTCGAAAACAGTGCATAAGTCCTTGATGTGCCTTTATTAAGCTATTTGTTGACAAGGGGTTAGAAAAGTGCCTACATAGCTTCCCAAGCTGGACGTCGCCGGTTCGAATCCGGTCGCCCGCTCTTCCTTAACCTCGTATTTTGAAAAAGCTTAGGGGATGGGTTTTTTTGTATTTAGTTCTTCTTACGCGCGATTTGTGGTGGTTTCAGTATGAAAACAGCCCGCTGGAATCTATATCGAGTTTAGTCCTGCGACCTTCTGAGGAGGGAAACTCTGCATAAAAGCAATGAAGATAAGAGGGCGACGAGAGAAAAATCCTTTATAAAGGAGATGTATTGGCCGGCGTGTATATGAGCGTTAAGATTAGTTAAGCTAGCTGCTAATTTAGAGCTATTATCAGCAGCAAAAGTTACGCCGGCCAATACAGTCAAAATGACGATTATTGCTGTTAAGATGATTAGTGATTTTTTGAACTTCCGCATTTTATCCCCCATTCGTTAACATCATTATAACCGAGGCGGTTTTTAAATTCAAGAAAATAATTGCGAGAGGGCGTTTGGAAGGGTGATTTCAGGCATTCGGGGCAGAAGGGGGAGGTATTATCGGGCGAGGGGTAAAAATTTTTTAGATGAAAAGTATGTAGAATGACAACCCACATCGATACAAAGGAAACCCCCTTCGATCAACTTTTTGCGCCATTTTTTATAAGTACTTGCGCCCTAAAGAGTTCGTCTCCATAATGTTCCTTATATGGATTGTTAACTCGATTTAAGGAGATGATTATGGAGAACGAACTATGGAAAAAAGTGTACCAAACAGTAACCGAGGCTGCAAGGAACAAATCCCTGAAGAGAGCAACGTATACTCATGCGGATATAGTTCTAACGTATTTGTGGGCGGTGCTTCACGACAGGCCAATCTACTGGGCATGTAAAAAAACAAACTGGCCAATATATTACCGCCGAAAGCCTTTGCCAAATCCTTCAACAATGACAAGAAGATTAAGAACCCTGCATATACAGAAGTTGCTTAGGGAAATTGAGTCTAATCTTGTAAACCTAATTCCACGTAGTGTATGTCGGTATATTGACGCAAAGCCGTTGCCGATAGGTGGATGCAGCAAAGACAAACAGTCCAGATTTGGACGTGGAGCATCCTGTATAGCCAGAGGTTATAAACTATATGCTGTAAGCGATATACAGCAGGGATTTGTTCAATGGACAATCCGGCCTATGAATCAAAACGAAGCAAAAGTAGCTACTGATTTAATATCTAATCTGGACAGCGGAGGCTATTTAGTTGGTGATAGTGCATACGACTGCAATAAACGTTACGACATTGCATCGAGGCGTTCCGTACAACTAATTGCCTGTCATCGCCAAAAGGGCAAGGCCCTTGGACATCGCCGTCATAGTCCATATCGTCTCAGGTCAAGAGAGTTGTTAGAGCGTCCTTTTGGCCAATCACTTATCAAGGCGCGTACATCAATAGAGAGAATGTTTGGTAATCTTGTATCTTTTGCGGGCGGCCTAAAACCCTTACCGCATTGGGTAAGAACATTGTTCCGTGTTCGAATGTGGGTGCGTGCCAAAATTATACTTTATCATTTATGGAGATTACAAAATTATGAAAGAAAATCAGCGTAGATGCAAAAAGTTGATTGCAGGGGGTTATTCTGGCTGGGGTTGCCCGCGTGAGGATTGCTTGTTTTTTATTTTGGTTAGCCCCCAATTTTACATTGGGGGTTGGCAATCTCAAAATATTTAACCCCGCAACCTGTCCCGCCGAAGCCTCGGCGAAGGGGGATTTATTGCGTTGGTTTGCTGTTGCTGCCTTCTGCTCGGATACTGTCTTTCCCGTATACCCTCGGCATACTTACTGTATGTTTCCTCGTTGCGGCCTCCGGCAGCTACAGCACTTAGGGCCTATCGGCAACACTGCGCGAATTTTCCCCCAATTCTTACTTCTGATCGAATAAGATTAGTCTTTCAGGTTGGTTAAGGTTCTGATTCCACCGAAGCAGGCTGGCCTGGGGCTTCCCACGAACCTCCTTGATCCAAACAAAGGCAAACTGTTTTGCTTCCCGGATGATTCTCTCCTCTTCACTAAAAACCGTAGTCCAGGTGCCCGTATTGAAATACCTAAGATCTGGGTCAACTATTCTTATGTCAGGGTCGTGAGTGTGACCAAAGACAATCGTTTGAACATCTATTCCAGCATATTCTAAGTGTTCCTTAATCTTCGGAAGAATTTTCTCAAAAGGATCTTTTTGGAAAAATTTCGACAAGACCCATTTGGCGATTGGAACTATCAACAATGCGAAAGAAGATAGGGCCGTCCAGAAGGAGAAACGAAAGAATTGCGAGAGTGCGAAAAGGACAATAAAAACAATGAGAGTGATGATGGGAAAAAAGGTGCCGGCAAAGTAAAGGATTATCGAAAGTTTATTTCTGGTGAGAGGTGAAGCCATTAAAGAGTAAATATTTTTTATGGCATCCGATGGCAGGCCAAACTTTTGAGCTGATTCATCCAGCTTTTTATCGTTTTCTTTTTCTAAGAGCTTTTTTTGGGCCCTGGACAATTTCCCGCCTTTTAGGAATAGCTGGAGCATTGTAGGCAGATAGAGGAAGATATTCTTTAAAAATTGCCACTTATCCTCTCCCCATGCCCATTGCATATACTTTGTCATTGGTTTTATATTGTCGGCAAAAGGATTACTTGTTTCTAATTTATTGAAAAAGTAACGCACAAAAAAAGAACCGAAGGGCAGCCAGAGTTTGTCAGAACCGTGTTCGAGGAGAGGATAAAGAAAGTATCGAAAGGAGTTTAAAGTATCATACTGGTTCCCGTGCTCGATATACGTCTTATAGTCTTTATCATAGTAAAACCACGGGTAAAAGTCTATGCGGCCTTCAATTTGCTGGTCGGTTACTTGGCTGTTCTTAAATTCAACAATGCGATTTACTAACTCTTTTCGAACCTTCTCCCCAAAGAGTTCGATGTCATGATTGCCGGTAATTATAGATAAACGATTTCCCGCAGACAAAAAGTTGCCCAAGGCTTGGAAGAATACACTATGTCCCTTGGCGATTACTCCCAGCTTCCAGACTGTTTTGTCCTGTTCTGTGCTCAAACCATACTTTTTTTCTCTTTTTGTAATTTCATTTTCAAATGGACCCCTCCATTGTTTATATGATTCCCGTTTTTTCTCCTCTTCATGTGATTCCTGTGCTTCCTCCTCCTTTAATTTCCGCATCATCCCATCTTCGTATAATTCCCGTACCTTATCACCGTCTACCTGTAAAAAGTCAAACAGGTCCCCGGCAATAATTAAATGCTTCTTGGGAGAATTTTCTTTTTGGAGGTACTCTAGGAATCTTTTGAATTCTTCATCAAAGAAGAAATCTTCGTTTCTTGAATGTCTTCCTGTTTGGTCGTTGTAGCCGACACTGAGATGTAAATCACTTATTACGATTAATTCCATTTACTCTTTCCTTTTATGCGTTTTGGTTGGGTCTTACTTCCTTAATTCAGTCTTCAGTTTCGTAGGGTGTGCGGCTGCACACCTATCCTAAATTCGCGTCAAAAAAGCCCCAGTGGTGCTTGAGTAGAGTCAAAGGTTTTCAATCATTTCACATCATTTTTCAAATATTTTCAAACGTTTCTACACAATTTTTGAATGTTTTCGAACGTTTCGACACGTTTTTCACAAGTTTTACCCTAGTTTTAACACATTTCCGCACTTTTCCTTTTCACTTTTAAATTATTCTGTCTACTGAATTCTGTATTCTGCGCTCCGCGCGATCAAATGCGCAGGGGGTTAAGAACCCAAAATCCATTTTTTCAAAATTTTTTCTATTCCTTTAATCGCAACGAGTTAGCTCAAAAAGCAATTCTAAAAACCCCACAATTTTCGCATCAATCGCGCATGTTCCTCCAATTGTAGAGAGAAAGTCTCCCTGTCCGCCATAGCCTTGGCGAAGGCGGATTTTGAAAGGAATTACTAATGAGTGGTTTCCAATAACCAATTGATACTGTTTATAATTTACTTCTCTGTGTTTTCTGTGCTCTCTGTGGCTGATATGGAGATTTTGTGCGCGGAACGGAAAAATCAATCAAAATGAATTAAATTAGGGAATTATATACAAAGTTACCCTGAAAAAAATATTTAAAATATTCCATTTTTGCACTTGACAACCCTAAAGTGATCCTGTATAAATAAGGTATGAAAACTATAAAATATAAGACAATTGCAGAGTTTTTAGAGGTCTTCAAAAATGAAGAAACTTGCCAAAATTACTTTGAGGGCATTCGTTTCCGTAAGGGTACTTACTGCCCCCATTGCGGCAATCAAGAGATTTACCGCTTCAAGAATGGCAAGCGTTACCGTTGTGCAAAATGCCATCAAGATTTTACCATTAAAACCAAAACGGTTTTTGGTGAAAGCAAGATACCCCTGCGAAAATGGTTTATCGCTATTTATTTGCTGTCTATGAACAAAAAGGGTATTTCTTCCGTTCAACTGGCTAAAGAAGTAGGCGTAACTCAAAAAACAGCGTGGTTTATGGATCATCGTATCCGCCATGCTCTTAAACAGAATGGCGGAAAACTGTTTGGTACGGTCGAAATAGACGAAACTTATATGGGCGGCAAGGAAAAGAACAAACACGCCCACAAACGAACCAAAGGGACACAAGGTCGAAATACTTTAGTTAAAACTCCAGTTATGGCACTTCTCCAGCGTGATGGTGAAGTAAAGGTTAGTGTGGTTAAAGACGTGACTATGCGAACCATCGAAAGCCAAATAGTCAACAATGTTAAATTCGGCACGAATCTTAATACTGACGATTTTATTTCCTATGTTAGGCTTGGCAGGTTTTATCCACACAATATTGTAAAGCATGGCGCAGGGGAATATGTTAGGCTTGGTAATATTCATACCAACGGTGCGGAGAGTTTTTGGGCTTTGTTCAAACGTGGCTATTATGGAATTTACCACCAAATGAGCGCAAAACATTTACAACGGTATGCCGATGAATTTTCGTATCGTTTCAATACTCGTCAATTGCCATTCACTACTGTTTTTGCCAACGTCGTAAAAAGAGTTGCGGAAAATTCTTGTTTGCCTTATAAAGCACTTACGGTGAAAGTATGAGTAGAAAACAAAAGGTGCATGAATCGCTACCTTTACCATTCGATCAGGTTTTGGCGGCAATCGCAGACGAAAATAAACCTGCTGAAATTACATCAACAGCAAGACCATTTGTCAAATGGGTTGGAGGGAAACGGTCGATCCTTGATGAGCTGCTAAAACGCATTCCGGCGTCATATACGACTTATTATGAACCGCTATTAGGTGGTGGTGCTTTGTTCTTTTCTCTAAAGCCAGAGAAAGCATGTTTATCTGATATTAACTTTCATCTAATTATCACATTCCAAACCGTACGTGATGATGTTGAAAAACTTATTGAACGCTTAAAGACTCATGCAGAGAACCATAATAAAGCCTATTTTCTAAAGGCAAGGGAACGCTTATTTACGGCGAAAGACCCCGTGGAAATTGCGGCTTGGTTTATCTATTTGAATAAGACTTGTTACAATGGCCTTTATCGGGTTAATAAAGCCGGAAAATTCAATGTCCCCATAGGCTCTTACAAGACTCCTGCCATTTTAGATGAAGAAAATTTACGGTCGTGCGCTGAAGCTCTCAAAAATGCCGAAATCACTCAGCAAAGTTTTATACAGATAAAACCCCAAAAAAATGAGTTCTATTATTTAGACCCGCCATATCATCAGGCATTTTCGGGTTATGACGGCAAAGGATTTGATGATGAACAGCACAAACAACTTGCAAAAATCTGCGCCAAAATCGATAATGTTGGCGGCTTTTTCTTGCTGTCTAATTCAGATACTGATTTTATACGGTCTTTATATAAAGGCTTTACTATAGAAAAAATATCGGCGTCAAGAATGGTATCCTGTAAGGGGAATCAGCGTGGCAAGGAAGAAGAACTCATCATCAGAAATTATTAGTAGTGGTCATAAGGCTAACAAAACCGGAAATCGTTTAGAACGTTTCGTAGAGCAGGCTTTGCAGGCCAACGGCTATATTGAGTTTTGGAATTACAAGGGACAACTTTTTGATAACCGAAAAGTTATCGGGGGAAAGCAATACGCTAAACAGGTTTATTGCGGAAAGACCATTTACGAAACAATCCGAAAAGTCGATTTTCTTATTATCAATCACGATGTTTTCCCCGACGACCTTATTATTGAATGTAAATGGCAACAAGTATCTGGCTCGGTTGATGAAAAGTATCCATTCCTGTTATTTAATATCATTAAAACCAGCGTTCCGACCGTTATTTTAATTGACGGTGATGGTTATCGGAAAGCGGCTTTAAAATTTCTCAAAGATGAAGTTTCAAAAACAAGCGCACTACGTGGGGCATGGACGATGAAGGAATTTCAAACCCAGATTAACAACGGGTTTTTGGGTTAGGGTAACTTTGTATATAATTCCCTTAAATTATGCCAAACAAAGCCAATTTAGGACGAAGTCAAATTTTTATAACCGTAGTTTCGACAAAGAATTGCAGCGAAAAATTGAAATTGGACACTTGGTCAAAACGAACCCAAACAAACCCAATCTTGTCCCGAGCGCAGTCGAGGGATCTTATCTTTCTACTTCTTGCTTTTCCTCTTTGGTTTGTAATGGTCGGTGTAATATCTCATTTTCTCCAAATGGACATCGAGTTGTTTCATAGAGCTTTGAAGGGTCTTTCTCGTAACAGCAGTGCCGGATTTGTCCCCTACCTTATCAATCACGTTCTTGAGAGGGTTTTTCAGTTCTTTAATCCAGCCGGCCATTTCGAGGTAGATTGCAGTTTCCAGGTCAATCAAGTTGTCGAGAAGGGAATCCAGGTTGCCTTTGGTAAAGTTTGTTTTTGTTTTTGAAATATTGTCTATAAGTTTAATCACACGTTGCGCATTGGAATAGATTTCAGTAAGACATAGTTCGACGATTTTTCCGTCTTCTTCGTCGGCTTTGTTTTTTAGAAGTTTTTCGAACAGTCTTTGATTTTTTCCGAAAAGCTCGAAAAACCGTTTAGTTTTTTCATCGGTCATAATCTGCCCCCGAAGCGGAGATTTTTCTCTTTAGTGCCGTGCATGCCTTTGCCGCATCGTCAGCCCCAGTCACCGCCGAGCAGACGGCTATCATTTTTGCGCCTGCTTTCAAAACTTCCTCGACATTGTCGAGCGTTATTCCGCCTATGGCGACGTGCCCGATGCCTGTGTCGACAAGTTCCTTGACGCCCTGTCTGACATAATCCAAGCCGACAGGTGCAGCGGTTGGCTTAGTTTCGGTGGCGAATACAGGACCTAAACTTACATAAGTAGGCAACTCCTCGCAGGCAACGTGCAGCTGCTCGATGGAATGAGTGCTTTTGCCAATAATTAAAGGCGCCAGCTGCAGCTTACGTACTTGTTCGATAGGTAAATCGTCCTGCCCGAGATGTACGCCATCCGCGCCGGCAGCGACAGCGATATCGACCCTGTCGTTTATTATGCTCAATACGCCGGCGTCTTTGCAAACCTTTACGAATTCAGAGGCAAGGGCAAAAAGTTTGTCGTCATCAATATCTTTTGCCCGCAATTGAATGCAATCTGCTCCTCCTGCGATGCATTGATGCGTCAAAGGAAGCACGTCGGCTGGCAGGTTGTTGCTGATTATTACATACAATCTGACGGGCTTGAATTTTTCGGCGGTGTCGCTGAAAAGAATGATGTTTTTCTCAAGCGTATAGGCGGAGAAGCGGAGCTTTTCGATTGTCTGTGCGACTTCGGGATTGAGCGTCTGAGTCATCTCGGCAAGGGCTCGCAAGGATTCGGTAAGGCGTTTGCAGCCGGCTGTAAAACAATCTCTTAAGTCCTTGCGCTGAAGCTGGTTATCGACCGCTGCACCTGCGCCAACATCGGTTAAACTATCCCTTGCGGCGATGAGCTGGGAGGGGTCAAGTTTGCTTAGGCAAGCGGAAAGGGCGTGGCGAAGCTGCTTAGCGCAAGTCGTTAAAGGCGCGGAGTTTAGGGAAAAACGGCAGAAGTCCTCTATGACGCGAAGGGCTTCACGGGCACGATTGAAATTGGCATCGATAATTCTATAAACGGGATTAGCCATAACGGCTTTGATTATACGGTCTTAGGACAATATTGAACAGCGAAAACAAAAATGGAAGAGGTCATACTTTGATATAGAAAGTTGTAGGAAAAGTGAGAAAAATCACTCAAAAGCATATAGAAATATTCGAAAACTGTGTTAAAACGTTTGGGAATATTCGACAATTTTTGACCTCTTCCCCTTCCACCCAAGGCATGCTTTTTCATTGACAAAAAGCGTGTATGGTGTTATAAGATAATAAATATAAAAAGGCTTTTTGGGGAGGAGTGGTGTATATCATTCGTGCCCCCCGGAAATGAGACTATCTCAATGGCCATAGAGGCGACGATTTCTTCCGTTCGCAAGGGACGGGGCATAATGGTCGTTCCGTTGTTCATTTTATTACTGGGGGCCAAGGTGTCAATGGCGGTGCCGGCTAATGACCCCAACAGCAACTGCGGCTGCACGGCCCAATCGGAAGGGCACACATCAGCACTTTCGTCAGGAAAACTCATTCACTGCAATGACATTATGAAGGGTTTTGAGGATGGACAAGAAAGAGTCAAAGTCATTGTTAATTTGGCCGAGCCTACAGAAACAAAGGCAAGAACAGACTGGCATTCAAAGCGTTCACTCAAATTGCTCCAGGATGAAATAAAAGCGACCCAGGTCCCCGTGCTGTCAGTGCTGAGCGAGGATGAGTTCAAGCTCCGATATCGCTTCGACAATCAGGCGGGTTTTTCGGGAGAGGTCACACTACAGGGTTTAGAAAAACTCAAAAACGACCCGCGAGTTAAATCTATCGAACCTGTGTATTTATTGGAGCCGCATCTTAGACAGGGTATTGCCCTGATGCATGCGGACGCTTATCGGTCCAGCTATAACGGCGCAGGCGTTGCCATTGCGATTTGCGACACCGGAATTGATTACAGACATCCAATGCTCGGCAACGGCGGGTTCCCGAACAGCAAAGTAATCGGCGGTTACGATTACGGGGACAATGACCCTAACCCGATGCCGGATAGCAGTCAGGCTCACGGAACCTGTTGCGCGGGAATTGCCGCAGGCGATCTGGGGAACGTTGGCGATTACATAGGTGGAGTTGCTTACAATGCCAAGCTTTATGCACTAAAGATAACGGCCGGCTCTTCAGGCAGCGCCACAAGTGACGCCATGGTTGCGGCGTGGAATTGGTGTGTAACCCATCATAATGATGACCCGAACCATCCCATCCTGGCGATAAGCACCAGTTTTGGCGGAGGGCGCAGTTACAGCACCTGCGACAACGACGATTTTTCCATGACGACAGCGGCCAATAACGCCTTCGCGGCCGGAATTACAGTACTTGCTTCATCAGGCAACGACGGATACTGCGATTCGATAGCGTGGCCGTCATGTATTTCAAGTGTGATTTCGGTGGGAGCCGTTTATGACGCTGCTTTCGGCACCTATCAGCCATGTGTTAATTCAGCATCGTGTGCGACCAAATATCCGGGCGGATGTTCCACGGGTTATTATGCTATCGATAATACCGCCGCAGATATGGTAACATCGTACTCTAATACAGCCTCTTTTCTCACTGTGCTGGCGTCCTCTAATCAATGCTATACTACGGATATTATCAGCACAGGAGGATATTCGTCGGGAGATTATTACAGCTCTTTTGGGGGTACTTCGGCGGCATGTCCCTATACTGCCGGCGCCGTGGCCTGCCTGCAATCTGCCGCCAAAGCCATCAGGGGCAGTTACCTTTCCCCGTCAGAGGTAAGAACCATTTTGACTTATACCGGCGATAATATCACCGATGGCAAAGTTGCCATCACAAAACCTCGTGTCAACCTGGGGCAGGCGATTGACTACGTCTTCAATGGACGGCCACCAACTGCCAGTGATATTAATGTTACGACACCGTTAAACACAGCTCTGACAATATCCCTTCAGGCCACTGACGACGGCCTGCCCAATCCGCCTGGTGATTTGAATTATATAGTTACCACGTTACCGAACTATGGTACTTTGAGCGACCCCAATAGAGGCAGCATAGGCGCAGTTCCATACACTCTGGTCGGCGGCGGCAATCAGGTCGTTTATACGCCCACTACCGGTTACATCGGTCCGGACAATTTTACATTCGAAGCTAACGATGGAGGCGTTCCGCCGTATGGTGGAGATTCCAATCAGGCAAATGTATATGTCAGCGTAACGCCTACCGTATTTCTGACGGAGGGTTTTGAGTCTGCCTTTGTGAGCGGCGCTCCGCCGGGCTGGACAAAATCTTTTAAAACCGGCACAGTCGATTGGACGAGGAATGTCGGCGATTACCGCTCTGGTGATGCTGCACATGGCGGGACTTATAATGCCATGCTCTTTTATAACAACAGGAGCAATCATGAAACCTACCTTGTTACTCCTGTCATCAATTTTGGAACCGGCACAACCGATGCAACCCTGGAATTCTGGCATAAGCAAGCGCTGTGGTCGCCTGACCAGGACACACTGACGGTTTATTACAAGACCAGCGCCGGCGGAAGCTGGATACTGTTGGCGAGTTATACAACAAATGTCTCCGACTGGACAAAACGGACTATTTCGCTGCCCAACCCCGGCAGCACTTATTATATAGGTTTTTTGGGCAACGCAAAATATGGTTACGGCGTCTGCATTGACGATGTAAAGGTGACAGGGGTTGTCCACCCGCCGCTGCGGACTTTGACTATTTCATCGACATTAGGCGGCCGCACAGAACCAAACGCAGGAACGCACCAGTACAGTTCTGGAACGATAGTCGATATCAACGCAATTCCAGACCCAAACCATCACTTTGTCAACTGGACAGGAGATACGAACACTGTTGCTGATGTGAATGCGGCTATTACAGCGATTGCGATGGATGCTAATTATGCCGTCCATGCGAATTTTGCCGTGAATCAGTACAACACCATTACTGCTTCAGCGGGAGTCAACGGCTCGATATATCCCAGCGGTACGGTTGTTGTTAACTACGGCGGCAGCCAGGACTTTAACGCTATACCCAATCTCGGCTACGAGGTTAACGAATGGTACCTGGACGGTAACAGCGTGCAGAACGGCGGAGCCACGTATACGCTGAGCAACGTCACGGCTGACCATACGGTGCATGTGACGTTCAAGGCGCTCATCTTTGCGATTTCCGGGTACGTGTCGGAGGTCGACGGCAACACGGCGGTTGAAGGAGTATTGATACAAGCCGATAGTAACGACATCAATTCTGTCACTGATGCCAACGGCCTCCATTTGCTCGATGACGACCAAACCCCCGACGATGGACATTACACAATAAAATTCCACCG
>CAIYOL010000343.1 GCA_903927855.1 uncultured Planctomycetota bacterium | reverse complement strand
TCACCTATCAAATGGAGATGTTTGCCGAATATGGGTAATGCATTAAATGCGGGGATTCGTATTTTAAACGATTTTTCAGAGACACTAACAGGCGAGTTTTTAAATGACATAATATCTGGATTAGAATACCTAATTGATGAAACAAGTTTACAGAACCAACAATCTGCCATGGATATTGCAAAACGACTTGATATTAGGGCAGTTGCGGCCTCTCTTGCTTGCGCATTATATAAATATTACTTGAAGAAAAATTTACCGACACCTGAACCGCTCGAAAAATGGAAGTTTGTTTGTATCGACATCAATGAATTTTCTGATATGCGCAATCAATGGGAAAACTTTAATTAGAATGGAAATAAAAATCCATGCTCATCAGTTAAATCTGTGGTTAAAAACTCTGCGCAATCAGCGTCTAATTTTGTTATCTTTTGTGCCTTTTCGTGGCTTTTTTATTTGACTTTTCCCCAAAATTTGATATAATACCCGCCAGTTTATCAAAATAGATAGACTGCATGTCGCCCAGCAGGGCAAGGTTTCAGGTCCAGTAGGCCCAAATCAAATAATCATTATTAACTATCAATTAGCTAACGACTGGAGACTAATATTATGGGCCGGACGCCTGATAAGGCGGGGCAGCGTTGCTGCCGGGTGAACGAGACGAAGACTTGGCGGACAAACCATGTTTGGAGTACAATCTTTGTCGAGAACGCCTTCCGGCCAAACTCTCTGCGTCCTCTGCGCAATCCGCGTCTCAAAATCAGTGTCAATCTGGGCAATCTGTGGCTGAAACTCAATCAATCAAAACAACTAAATTATGCGAAACGAACCCAATTTAAGACAAAGTCAAATTTTTATAACCCTAACTTCTAAAATGAGTTACAACGAAAAATGCGAATTGGACACTTGGTCAAAACGAACCCAAACAAACCCAATTTTACCGGCCTCCGCCGGTAAAATTGCCCCCTTGTTTAGAATGTCGTTTATTCTAAGGGGGCCTGTCTTCCGTAGCTTTAGCGAAGGAGGATTTTACATCGTCCAAAATGTAACTGGTTTAAAACTGAACAGCCGCTATAATAAGGCCGTAAGGTAAATAGACTTAGGAGATTTTTATGTGTGACAAATGTGGTTGCGGCCAGTCCAACACTGAACAAACATTCGAGCAAAAGGTCAGAGACGTTATTGATTCTATTATTCGGCCTGCCTTACAGGGCCATCGCGGCGATGTCGAGCTGGTGGAAATAGATGACAACAAAAACGTCAGTGTGCGCCTGCAGGGCGCCTGCTGCGGCTGTCCGGGCGCTGCGATGACAATGAGGGCTGGCATCGAGAGAATACTCAAAGAAAAAGTGCCCGAAGTCAACGAAGTCATCGCCGTAGAAGACTAGTTACCTGTTAGTTTGAAGTGCTCCGCAATTTTTTTCAGCGATGGCTTTTCTATTACCCCTCTCTCGGTAATGATAGCGGTGATGTCCCGCGCTTCTGTAATGTCAAAAGCCGGATTGTAAATCTCAACTCCATCTGGCGTGATTCTTTCCTTACCCAAAAATCTCACTTCATCAGCCGCTCTTTGCTCAATAGGTATCTGGTCGCCGCTTTTTATGCTCAAATCAAATGTGCTTGACGGCGCAGCAAGATAGAAAGGTATGCCGTGTCCTCTGGCCAAAACGCTCAGGCTGTAAGTGCCGATTTTATTTGCCGCATCTCCGTTTGCTGCGATTCGGTCGGCCCCCGTAATCACTGCGCTGATTTTATCCTGCTTCATCAGCCACCCCGCCATATTGTCGCAAATAACTACCACGTCAATTTTTGCCTGCTTCAATTCCCACGCCGTCAACCGGGCGCCCTGCAGCAGCGGCCTTGTCTCATCGACATAAACTTTAAACTTTTTCCCTTTTTTATGTGCCTCGAACATCACTGACAGTGCTGTTCCCCGTCCCGCTGTCGCCAGAGCGCCGGCGTTGCAATGCGTCAAAATACCGTCCCCATTTTTAATAAACTTTTGCCCGTTTCTGCCGATACGTCGACACATCTCTACGTCTTCCTGATAAATCGCCTTTGCTTCTTTCATAATTATCTTCCGAAGCAATTGCAAATTTGTCTTAGGGTTCGCAGCAACGACTTTCCCCACAGCGCGTATAACTCTGTCCAGAGCCCAAGATAGATTTACCGCCGTTGGGCGTGAGAGGCGAAGACAATCAGCATCTTTTTTTAGACGTTTAAACGCATCGGGCACCGAGCACCTGACATCAAACTTCTGAGCGGCCAGAACCAGCCCGTAAGCTACTGCAACCCCTATTGCTGGAGCCCCGCGAACAGTAAGTGTCTTAATCGCTTCATAGAGCTGTTTTGTATCCCGGCACTTCAGTCTGATAAGCCTGCCGGGCAGTCGCCTCTGGTCTATAAGCTCCAAAAAGCCGTCGACGCCGCCAATCCATCTAACTGCTGCAGCAACCATTAAAAATCTCCACTCGCTGAAAATATTCTATATCTTTTTCTTGTCGGCTTTCAGCTTTTC
>CAIYOL010000342.1 GCA_903927855.1 uncultured Planctomycetota bacterium | reverse complement strand
CTTTGAAGCGGTGTTTGGGAAAAATGACATGGAGAAGAAACCAAAATTGCAAGCAGAGCCGCCTGAATCGCAGAAGAAAAGCGTTAATCGCCGCCAGTTTCTCAAAAAAGCTGCCAGCACTGCTATAGGGGTGATAAGCTTTCCATACATCGTTCCCTCATCGGCTCTCGGACGCACAGGCACCATTGCGCCGAGCGAACGAATCACTATGGGCTGCATCGGCGTCGGCTGGCAGGGTACAAGAAATCTCTATTCTTTTCTCGCTGAGAAAGATTGCCGGGTCATCGCCGTCTGTGATGTAGATAAAAATCATTTGCAAGATGCTGTTGATACTGTCAACCAGTACTATGGAAACACCGGCTGTGCTGCGTATAACGATTTTCGCATTCTGTTGGCGCGCAACGATATCGATGCGGTATCGCTCAGCTTGCCCAACCACTGGCACGCCATACCTGCCATAGAAGCGGCGCGAACAGGCAAAGATATTTACAGTGAAAAGCCGCTTTCGCACACCTTTAATGAAGGCCGTGCGATTTGCGATGCGGTGAAACGTTACGGCAGAGTCTGGCAGACCGGTAGTTGGCATCGCTCTCAATCAATCTTTCGCTTTGCTTGCGAGCTTGTGCTGAACGGCCGAATCGGTGAAGTCCACAGAGTTGAGGTTGGACTGCCTTCCGGCCATACTGATTATAATAGTACCGCAGGGCAGGAACAGATTTGTCCCCCGCCCCCGGAGATTGACTACGACTTCTGGCTCGGGCCTGCTCCATACGAGCCTTACTGTCCTGCGAGGGTGCACAAAAACTGGCGATGGAATCTCGACTACGGCGGCGGCCAACTGATGGACTGGATTGATCACTACCTTGATATCGCCCACTGGGGTCTGGGCTTCGACCGTACAGGCCCCTGTGAAATCGCCGGACACGGCGAATTCCCCAAAGACGGCTTATGGAACGCCCCGACAAAATATTGCCTGACCGCTCAATACGCCAATGGCGTCACTATAATTATCGCCGGAGGACACGATGACATTAGCAGAGGCACAAAATGGCTCGGCGAAAATGGCTGGGTCTTTGTCAACCGTGACCGCATAGATGCAAGCCCGGCTAAACTGCTCAGGGAAAAATTTAAACCAGGTGACATCCACCTTTTTCGCTCGCCCGGTCATCATCGCAATTTTCTGGATTGCGTAAAGAGCCGCCGAACGACGGTGGTGCCATGTGAGGTTGCTCACCGCTCAGGCACGCCGGGCCACCTTGGCCAAATCGCCATGCTACTGGGACGCAAAATACGCTTTAATCCCGATACCGAAGAGATAATTGGCGATTCGACCGCCACGCGTATGTTGGGCTACGCAATGCGAAGCCCCTGGCATTTGTAAAAAACCAAAGAGAATACATACAAGAAGATAACAAACTATAAAAATCGAAAAAGGAAAAATTGTGAATCGGTTCGTTAAAGTTTTAACTGCCGCATTATTTATTGTCTTCTGTTTAGTTCTGGTCAGGCATACTTCCGCAGGAGCGGATGTGGCGCACCTGAAGGCGCTCATCGTAACCGGCCAAAGCAATCCGTGGCATAAGTGGGAAATCAGCAGCCCGATTTTGAAGCAGTTGCTCCAACAGACGGGCCTGTTCAAAGTCGATATTGCCGTAAGCCCGCCTGACAACAATGAAATAGAAAATTTCAAGCCTAATTTCGCCGACTACAATGTTGTAGTCCTTGACTACGATGGGTATAACAGATCCGGCTGGTCCGAGCAGACAAAGGCAGCTTTTGTTAAATACGTCAAGTCCGGCGGCGGTGTCGTTGTCTACCATTCGGCAGATAACTCTTTCCCAGATTGGAAGCAATACAATGAAATAACCGGCCTTGGAGGATGGGGCGGCCGAGATGAAAAAGCAGGCCCGATGGTTCACTGGCGTGACGGAAAGGTCATTCTTGATAATTCACCCGGCGCCGCCGGTGCTCATGGACCAGCTCATCCATTTCAGGTTGTAAACCGCAGTAGCGACCACCCAATCACTAAAGATTTGCCACAGAAGTGGATGCATACTGAAGACGAACTTTACGGCAAGCTTCGTGGCCCTGCTCAAAACCTCACTGTCCTTGCGACTGCATACTCCGAACTTGTCGGAGGAGGCACTGGAGAACATGAGCCTGTTTTATTTACAGTCAGTTACGGCAAAGGAAGAATCTTTCACACAACCCTCGGCCACGTTGAAAAACTTCCAGCACCTGCTATCGAATGCATCGGTTTCATCGTAACATTCCAGCGAGGTACCGAATGGGCGGCCACCGGCAATGTCACCCAGAAAATCCCAGATGATTTTCCAACCGCAACCGAAGTTAGCACACGCAAAGTCTCCATACCGCCATCATCCGCCTCTGCAACTCTGCAGTTGCAGGAAGTCGACGAACTGCTGAAGAAAATCGCAACCTACGGTTTTGGCCAGAGCCGAGAAAATCTTACTAAACTGACAGATATTATTCGTCAATCGTACGATTCACCCCAGTTCCTCACACAACTCCAGAAGCAATTCCTAGAGTTCCTCCGCTCAGATGCTACCTTGGCCAGCAAGCAGTTCATCTGCAAACAGTTGAGTATTATTGGTACCGAAGAAACCGTGCCCACCCTCGCTGCGATGCTGCCCCAGCCGGAAACCTCGGATATGGCGCGTTATGCGCTTGAGCGCATCCCCGGCTCTGCTGTTGATGAAGCGATGCGGAATGCCTTGGACAAAACCACCGGCAAAGCAAAAGTCGGCATAATTAACTCGCTTGGCGACCGACGTGACAAAGCTGCGGTGACGCTGCTGAGCAAGCTATTGACTGACACTGACAAAGAAGTTGCGCAGGCTGCTGCAGCATCCATTGGCAAAATCGCTGATTTAAACGCTGCTGCGCAACTCAGCAGCGCTTTGAAACAGGCATCGCCTGAAATGCATCCTGCCCTTGCCGACGCCTACCTAACCTGTGCCTGCAATCTTGCTGCATCAGGAGATAAAAAAACGGCAACAGATATTTACAAAGAATTATATACCCCCGCCGAACCGGCTACAATTCGTTCTGCCGCACTGGTAGGCATAGTTGCCGCAACGCCGGAAAAGGCAGTCGAGCTCGTCGTCAATGTCCTTAAAAGCAACGAGCCAGCTATGCAGGCCGTAGCAATGAGTCTTGTAAGACAGATACCTGGAACGCAAGCTACACAGACCATAGCTGCGGTGCTGCCGAATCTTTCGGTTGCGGGGCAGGTGCAGCTGTTGTCAGCCCTGGCCGATCGCGGCGATCCTACCGCTTTGCCTGTGGTTGTCACGGCTACAAAAGCCGCAGATGAGGCAATTCGGATAGCAGCTTTGAAAGCGTTGGCGTCGATGGGAGACTCTTCAACCGTCATTCTGCTGGCACAGACAGCAGCAGTCGCAGATGGGATCGAACGCAACACCGCCCGCGAAAGCCTCTATAGCTTGAATAGCCCCAGTGTTAACCAGGCCATTGTAGAGCACATTTCAAAGGCCGACCCCAACGTCAAAGTCGAGCTGATTCGCAGTATAGGCGAGCGTAATATACGTGATGCCTTGCAAACTGTGCTGAAAACTGCCAACGACCCGGATAGTAATGTTCGGCTGGAATCAATCAAAGTCTTAAAAGGCTTGGCAGAACCATCGTACCTGCCAAAACTGGTCGATATCCTGGTTAATGCCAAAGGTGAATCCGAGCTCAAAGAAGCTGGGAAAATGGTCTCTTTCGTAGCCCATAAATCTGTTGGCGAAAACCCCGCAACCGCCGTCCTGAACGTGATTGACTCCGTCAAAGATGTTAATGTCCGATGTGTTTTGTTGGAAACTCTCGGGAGTATCGGGGATGTCAATTCTCTCAGCGTGCTGCGAACATCTTTGAAGGACAACAACGCCAAAGTTCAGACCGCAGTCGTTCGCGCCTTGAGCGACTGGCCGAATACCGCCCCGGCTGCCGACCTTCTTAAAATAGCACAGACCTCCGACAATGAAACACGCCGCGTACTGGCATTGCGAGGCTATGTGCGACTGATTGGGCTTGACAGTGACCGCTCGGTCAAAGAGACTATAAAAATGTGCAGCAACGCAATGAACCTGACAACAAATGCTAATGAAAAGAAATTGGTTCTGTCTGCTCTGGCGAACGTAAAAGGAATTGAATCACTGAATCTGGCCGCTGCATATCTGGATGACCAGGCCCTGCAGCAGGAAGTAGGAGCAGCCGTGGTTAAAATCTCAGAGTCCACACTTAAGAGCAATCCTTATGAAACCAAAGTCGTCTTGGAAAAGGTGCTCGAAACTACAAAAAGTAATTCCTTGCGGGAGCGGACGCAGGAATTGATAAACGAGATTAACCCCCTTCTTCCGAAGGTCGGGGTTAAATAATTTCAGGAGACAGAAAATTGTCAGTTTGTTAGCTCTGCTACAGGTAAATTTATAAGATAGATAGGAACACAATGAGTAATCAGAAAATCAAAAAAGGAATAAACAGGCGTAGTTTCCTGCGTTCTACCACCGCCATCGGGGCTGGATTGATATTCTCGCCGCTGGTCTCCGCCCAGGCCAACTCTGTTGGCAACCCTGATGATATAAACGTTGCCTTGCTCGGGGCCGGCGAGCAGGGACAGACCATAGTCGATGCCTGTCTTAAAATCCCAAGGGTGCGTTTCAAAGCGGTCTGCGATATATGGGCCGAGTATAATCTGAAAAAAGTCTCACGCCGACTGAAGGCCTACCGCCACGAGACTAACACATATCTGGACTACCGCGAAATGTTAGCTGCCGAGAAAGACCTCGACGCCGTGCTGATTGCCACGCCGGATTTCCGGCACGCCGAGCATACTATCGCCGCTCTAAATGCAGGCCTGCATGTCTATTGCGAAAAGGAGATGTCCAACACCCTCGAAGGCGCACGCAAAATGGTGCAGGCCGCCAGGCAAACCGGCAAACTTCTGCAAATCGGCCATCAGCGCCGCAGTAATCCCCGCTACCTTCATTGCTACGACAAGCTTTTGAAAGAAGCCGGTATCTTAGGCAGAATTACCACGGTCAACGGCCAATGGAATCGCTCGGCTCAACCGGACCTCGGCTGGCCGCAAAAATACGCTATCGACCAGCCCACGCTCGAAAAATATGGCTTCAATTCTATGCACCAGTTCCGCAACTGGCGCTGGTATAAGGGCCTCG
>CAIYOL010000341.1 GCA_903927855.1 uncultured Planctomycetota bacterium | reverse complement strand
TTTGCCGGCGCTGTGTTTCATTTATTTAATCACTCCATTTTTAAGTCCCTTTTATTTGTTAATTCCGCGGCTGTTGAGCAGCAGACCGGCTCTACCGATATGAACAAGATGGGCGGCTTAGGGGCGAAAATGCCTGTCAGCAACGCTACTTCATTAATCGCCATGTTTTCCGCAGCAGGTGTCCCGCCGGCAGCGGGTTTCTGGAGCAAACTGATAATCATAATAGCTCTTTGGCAGAGCGGCTACTATGCTTATGCTTCCATCGCAATAGTAGTCGGTGTTATCACGCTGGCGTACCTGCTCGCGATACAGCGGAAAGTTTTCTTCGGTATTCTGCCGGACGAGTTGAAAAATATAAAAGAAGCCGGGATATGGATAGCTTTACCGGCCATTGTACTTGCCTCAATAATAATAGGCATAGGCGTATTTTTCCCGCTTCTTTTTAATAGTTTCCTAGTGCCTGTAGGCAGTTTTTTTAAATAATCTTAAAGTGCTGATATGGATATAAATATAATTCTTCTTATAGTGCTGGTTATATCGGCTATCTGGACGGTAATGACTCCCAGACTTCCCCGCGCGGCTGTGGGGCTTGGGATTACCAGTGCAGTTCTAACCATAATCATGTTTAAACTTTCTTCGCCGCTTGCGGCGGTGTTCGAATTGTCTATTTGTGCGGGTTTGATATCGGCGATATTTATCAGCATTATAAGTCTGATGCCGCGTATTACTGCCCAGGACCGCGATATCAGGCAAAAGGAGCATTTCCATAAGTACGGGCTGCTGCCTGTAATTATCGTCGCTGTTGCTATAGCTTTAAGCCAATTTCACCTGCCGACGAATTTCAACTTACCAGCACAACCGGTGGAAAATGACGTACGTATAATATTATGGAACCTGCGGCATCTGGACCTGCTCGGGCAAATAGTAATTTTGCTGGCAGGGGCTTTTGGCGTGGCAATATTGTTTAAGGAACGAAAAAATGAGTAGCGATATGCCGCAGGTATTCGGCATTTTCAGTGTAGGGATTGTTTTGGTTTTTATTGCCGGTCTCTATTGCCTTATTGCCACGTCTAACCTGATAAGGGCGCTGATAGGTTTGGAGCTTCTTACGAAAGCCGTAACGCTTTTTATAATACTTACAGGATACGTTACCGGCCGGGTCGCTCTGGCGCAGGCGCTGGCGATAACCCTTATAGTTATCGAGGTCGTGGTTATCGCGGTGGCGGTAGGAGTTATTGTATGTGTGTTCAGGCATAATAAGTCCGTTGACGGCAAATTGCTTAGAAATATTAAGGGTTAATACTGATTATGAATACTCTGATACTTTCACCGCCGATAGCATTTATAATAGCGCTGCTTCTGGCTTTGTATCTCTCGTATGTGCTGTCTAAACTGGCCTTCCAGCAAAAAGTCCGCCCGAAAGGTCAGGCCAAATCCTATGCCTGCGGTGAAAATATTCCGGACCAGATGATGGAGGTTGATTACAGTCAGTTTTTCCCGTTCGCGTTTTATTTCACCATATTGCACGTAGTCGCCCTTATGATTGCAACGGTACCGGCTGTGAAAGCTGCGGCGTTATCGATTGCTCTTATTTATATCGTTGGGGCAATAATCGGGTTATTAGTTTTGTACAGGAGATAAGCCGAATATGGCTTTATTGAGTAAGATTATAAACTGGGCAAGAATCAAATCCCCCTGGATACTGCATTTCAATACCGGGGCCTGCAATGCCTGCGATATTGAAATCATCGCTTCCCTTACTCCCTGCTACGATATAGAGCGTTTCGGCATAATACTGAAAGGCACGCCTCGCCACGCGGACGTCCTCGTCTGCTCGGGCCCGGTTACCCGCCAGACCAAGGACAGGCTCATAAGAATTTACGAGCAAATGGCTAAGCCGAAGTTCGTAATAGCGGTCGGCACCTGTGCCTGCTCGGGCGGAGTATTCAATAAGTGTTATAATGTAGGCGGCGGCATTGATTCGGCAATACCAGTTTCGATTTATATACCGGGTTGTCCGGCGAGCCCGAAGGCGATTATTGACGGCGTCGTAAAGCTGCTCGGAAGTTTGAAGGAAGAAAAGCCGGTTCCTGAGAAAGCTGTGGAAACGAGGGGTCTGTAATATGTCCGAAGAAGATAATATCAAGTCGCAGTTAATCCAGAAGTTCGGGTTTCTTGGCGACAAAATAACGGTTAAAAGAACGAGACGAATATTTGCCGAGATACCGTTGGCGAACTTTCCTGAAGTTTTCGATTACACGGTAAAACAATTAAATTTTCCGATTCTCGCTACTATAACCGGTCTTGATGAAGGCACGACGCTCGGCTTTATTTATCATTTGGCACGTGAAAACGGCATAGTCCTGAATTTGCACACGACTGCTCCTAAAGATAAGCCGGTGATTAAAACGGTTACTAAATATTTCCCCGCTGCCGATGCTTATGAAAGAGAGCTTGTCGATTTATTCGGCGCACAGGTCGAAGGTCTGCCTGCGGGCAACAGGTACCCTCTGCCTGACGGCTGGCCGGCAGGTCAATTCCCCCTCCGCAAAGACTGGAACGCCGAAATGCTCGACAAAAAGGAGGCGAACAAAAATGGGTAAATATGATTTTAAAATCCCGATAGGTCCGCAACATCCTGCGCTGAAAGAGCCGGAGAGTTTTCTTCTGACGATGCGCGGCGAAAAAATTACGGAAATGACAGTAAGACTGGGTTACAACCACCGCGGCATAGAAAAGGCCTGCGAAGGGCAAACATATATCAGGGACCTTTATCTTATCGAACGGGTCTGCGGGATATGCTCGCATTCACACGCCACTTGTTTCATCCAGGCGGTCGAGGAAATAGCGGGTTTGGAAATCCCGAAGCGGGCGAATTATATCCGCACTTTAATTGCCGAATTAGAAAGGGTCCACAGCCATTTGTTGTGGCTCGGCGTCGCCGGACACGAAATAGGTTTCGATACCCTGCTAATGTATACCTGGAGGGACCGTGAAATCGTGATGGATATTCTCGCGATGCTGACCGGCAACCGCGTCAATTACAGTATGAATACCCTCGGCGGAGTCAGGCGAGATATTACAGCCGAGCAAATACCGCAGATTCTAAAGGCAGTGGACACGCTCGAAGAGCGGACAAAATACTACGTTCAGGTTGCAACTGAGGAAACGACCATTATAAAACGCCTTTCCAATGTCGGCGTCCTTTCTTATGATGACGCTGTTCACCTTGGAGCCGTAGGTCCGACCGCCCGCGCATCGGGCGTCGACAGGGACACTCGGCGGGACGACCCTTACGCAGCTTACGGGGAGCTTACCTTCAATGTAATCACCGATAAGCATTGCGACGTTTACGGCAGGGCGGTTGTGCGTCTGGGCGAACTGATGGAATCGTATAAGATGATTAGGCAGCTCCTCGCCAACCTTCCTGACGGCCCAATAACTGTTAAGGCCCCCAGAAAAATCCCGGCAGGTGAAGCGCTTAGCCGTTATGAGGCTCCCAGAGGCGAAGACGTCCACTATGTAAGAGCGAACGGCTCAGACAGACCCGAGCGTGTAAAAGTAAGGGCGCCTACACTGGCAAATATTCAGGTTGTTGCTCATATGCTCAAAGATGAATACCTTGCTGATATGCCAATCGTGGTAGCGGCGATAGACCCCTGCTTTTCCTGCACCGACAGA
>CAIYOL010000340.1 GCA_903927855.1 uncultured Planctomycetota bacterium | reverse complement strand
GTTTTTCAGAACTAATATCTTTCCTAATGCCACAACCTCGGCAGTTTCGGCCTCCAGTTGGCCTTGATTTGTTGTCGTATTTAATTTGACGCGAAAATCGTTTTTCCCGTCTCTGTCGAAATCTATAGTATCGTCAATTGACTCCGGCAGCCTGTCTCCGGTGGCTTTCCATCCTATTTGAACGAATCCGTTCTTTCGCTCCCGCACCAAACCACTAAATACGGGTTGGTAAATCAGCGTTTCGTATCCTTCGTGTCCGATAGTCTGCACCACCTCGCCCCCCGTGTATAGGGGTGATACCTTCAATCCGGTAAAATCAACCAGCTTCTTCCCCAAGCCGTTCATCCCCATAAATGACGCCAATAGGATTGGCACAGCCAACAAAGCCCATCCATAAGCCAGAAATTTTCTCAATCGGTTCATATAAACCTCTATCAATTCTATTTGAGTATGCTTCCCGTAGTTATCAGCAGCAGCACACGGTAGATAGCGCCTGAAATCATTCCGCTTCCCATTATCGCAAGAAGAAGAAACGCCGGGTAAATAAACATCAATTGAGCGGTTCTTCCATTGCCCCCGACGTCTGTCCCCTTAATATGAAATGAGATTGCTCCTCGGGGACAGACCTCGATGCATTTGCCGCACTTGCTGCACGTCACACGCGCTCTCCCCTTTCGGACACTCTCTTCGTCCAGAGCAAACACCGGACAACTCTTCACGCATAGATTGCATTGCGTGCACTTATTTGTGTCGACTCTTACATCGAACACATTGAGTTTATTTGTCAAAGATTGAAACGCCCCCATCGGACAAAACAAACCGCATTGTGTCCTCCGCTTGGTCAGTATCGGCATCACAACCACAAGCCCTGTAAACAATGAAAAGAAAATAACGGTCTGCACTACCACTTTCGCCGAGGTTATTTCCTCAAATTCCGTCACCGCCTTAAAAGGACACAGCCACTCGCAGTATGTCGGAGACAAAGTTGCCGCCGAGGTCAGGACGATAACCAGAAGTACTGCAAAAGACAAATAAGTCCATTTGCGGTTGATGTTTCTGATAACTGGTTGCCTCGCTATTTTGGAAAATCCCTCATCCATTCCCCCGAAAAAACACCCCCAGCTGCACCATCCCCGGCCTAAGGCAATCGTAACACCTAACCACGCAACCAGTATAGACCCGATGGATGCCATTGAGCCGGGGAAAATTATCGTTTTTGTCAGCGCCGCAGGGATTATCACCATCGGTATTACCATGGGACAAAAGGGCGTTTCTCCTTTAACCATATTCTCCTGCGTCAATATCATACTTCCCCTGGTTTCTATGAGATTCGTGGTGAATGTCAGGATAAAACAAGCTGCGTATGTTACAAACAGAATTGTTCGATATCTGCTGATTCTGCCGCTGTAAATCAGCAAAAAGAAAATGCTGTTAATAAATAGATATGTAACTGCAAGAGGAATCAAACGAATCGCCTCTTTTGGTATTGGCTGGCCACCGGTAACCATAAGACCTGTCAATAACAGTATCGGCAGGGTAAGCAAAATCGCCTTGACTGCGCTGGTTCCCAGCCGTCTTTTCTGGTCTACTCTGTTGTTATCTGCCATCGGTTCAAGCTCCCTTCAAACTCAATATTCCCAAATACAGATAGAACACCCCCATTACTCCCGCAGCTAATCGCCCGACGTATCGCAGGGCTTCTATACGTCTGCCTAATCCTAATATAGCCAGCGGCAGTATGTAAACGGAAGTTCCGACAAAAAATGCTGCGAAAAACAACATGCTTCTCCACAAAACCCCCATCCTCGCCGCCTCCGTAAAAGCCAGTAAAAAAGGCGGACATAAATTCAGGCCGGTTAAAAAACCGAGGACGGCCGGAAACGTCGTTGAGCACAAAAATCCCGCCCTTTTAACCGCGCAGTCGCCGCCAGCTCTTTTGAATCCGTAAAATATCATTGCCCCGGCTAACACAATATATATGACGCCGAAAACGGCTTTTTCACTTTTTATACTCGCAGCCGCAGCCATACCCGCCGCCCACGCCAATACGGCAAACAGCAAATACCCAGCTAATCTGCCCGCCATAAAATATAGAATGGTTAACAGATTGTTCAGGATGTTTCCTCCTCTGCTGAGCAGATATGGAATTAATACTGGCCCACAGTATGCCGCACAGACGGCTCCGCTTGCCAGCCCTAACATTAATCCTTTGACAAAGTCCATACCGGGTTCTTTCTTTACGTCTCTCCCTTATTGCTGAAGACTAATCGAACTTATCAACTTGTCAACTTGCATTTTCAAGGCAAACTTCAAACAATTTGCTCTTATTTTAGATACCCTACAGTCTGGGCCAGGAGTACCTGTTCTGGTTTTACCTTTATCACTTTGCTGAATTTATTTTCGTCTATCAGTCCCCTGATTACCGACCCTAATCCCTCCGATACGCAATACAGTTGAACGTTCTGCGCGATGCACCCCAATTCAACGGCTACCCAGCGGTCTCGATTTTTATTAACCGCTGTGTCCTGCCAGTTCTTTGTGAAGTTAAGAACATAAACTAAATTCAGAGGTGTGATATAAACGAAATCCTGAGGATACTCCTGCGTAGTGGTGTCTTTTCGGAAATCACCTTTCACAACCAGCGTAAGCTCGTGCTTTGCCACACTGTATAGATAAACGCCTTCCGGCAGCACCGCGTAAATATCGACGGCATACATAAATATTGCCGTTGGCGCAGTTCGCTTGCCGTCCGGCCGGTTCACGCCGTCCGCCGCCCAAAGCACTTCCGACAGCTGTTGCAGCGTCAGCTTCTTGTCTGAGTAGTTCCGGTCCGACTTCCTTTTACTCAGCGCCTCCATCGTCGCAGTGCCCTTCTTCAAATCAGGCTTACTTAGCTTGATTACGTCCCCCGCAGTAATCTGCTGCGCAGCCCCCGCTGCTGTTGTGTTAACGTCTGCGGAAAAACTTGTTTCTGCCGATGCCAGCATCGCCAGCGCCGGAACGCTCTTCAAAAATGTCCTGCGGTTCATATTGTCCTCTATTCTTTGTTTTAAAATTCCTCTTAACTA
This sequence comes from uncultured Planctomycetota bacterium, assembly GCA_903927855.1. GTDB lineage: Bacteria > Planctomycetota > Phycisphaerae > Sedimentisphaerales > Anaerobacaceae > CAIYOL01. The sequence goes on along the minus strand of CAIYOL010000340.1, from coordinate 3,826 downwards.
ATTAACCAATTGACTAATCAACTAATGGGACATGTTATTCTGTATTGTAAATGTTACTGTTTTATTACGGTACTGTCCTTTTTTGGTGATTTTTATAAGGTAGGGAAAAATCAATCAAAACCGTTGGTACCCCGAGAGAAAAATCAGAAAATCTGAAAAAATTTTTACTCCTTTAATCGCAACGACTTAACCAAAACTGCGCCTCCAAAAATCCCAAAATTTTCGCATCAATCGCGCAAGTTTACCCAATTGTAGAGAGAAAGTCTCTCTTGAAAGGAAACTGTTGAAGTAACTATCAATTAACTAGTGACTAGCGACGAGCGACTAACTTTTCCGCCTTCAGCGGATGCGGTGATTCTCTGCGCTGAACGGAAAAATCAATCAAAATGAACTAAATTATGCGAAACGAACCCAACTTAAGACAAAGTCAAATTTTCACAACCATAGTTTCGACAATTAGTTACAACGAAAAATTGAAATTGGACACTTGGTCAAAACGAACCCAAACGAAGCCAATTCTTGTTGCGGCGAAGCCTTTTGGCGAAGACGGATTTTACTTTTTACTTTCAACTTTTTCCATTATGCTATTGTGTTATGAATATATTATTGACAAATGATGATGGCATTTTCGCACCGGGTTTGGCGGCCATTTATAAAGAGCTTGTCAAACTCGGTGATGTTACCGTCGTTGCGCCTGCAGACAGCCGTTCAGGCACCAGCCACAGCGTTACTTTCTATGGGCCCCTCGTCTGCAACAAAGTCGATATCAACGGCCAATTCACCGGCTTTAGCGTTCAGGGCTCGCCCGCCGATTGCGTGAAACTGGCCTGTATGCAGATTTGCAAACAGCCAATAGACCTGCTCGTTGCCGGCATAAATAACGGCGCAAATGCAGGTATTAACATTTATTATTCCGGAACTGTCGCCGCCGCAATGGAAGGGGCATTCTTAAAAGTCCCGGCAGTCGCAACCAGTCTCGTCGTCGATGAGAAAATGGATTATGAAAAAGCCGCCGAATATTGCGCCAAAATCATCAAAAAACTATTGCCCCTCGAAAGCGGCTACGTCGTCAACATCAATATTCCGCAACTGTCAAAAGGTAAACCCAAAGGCATAAAAGTCGTCCCCCAATCGACCGGCGGCTTTCACGAGCATTACATCGAACAAAAGAATGAACAAGGCCAGACTGTTTTTCAATTAGCTGCCGGCCAACACCGCCACGAGAACGATTCCACCGACTCAACTGCTTTGGCTGACGGCTTTATAACCATTACCGCCTTGTCGCCGGGTATGACGAACCAAGGGACAACCCGCCAGCTCGCTCGAAAAAAATGGAAAGATATTGTGGCGTAAGAAAATCAAGGAGGAAAAAAATGACCGTATCAAAAATCCGCACGGACGCCGCAGAAGCCGCTCAAATCTGCATCGTCACCGTTACCGGCGCCGACAGGGTCGGCATAATCGCAAAACTGGCGACAATTATGGCCGGCGCCAATATAAACATTGTCGATGTTAATCAGAAGATTATGGAAAGCTATTTCGTAATGACAATGGCGGTCGATATAGCCAAGGCCTCTGCCGATATGGCCAAAATCCGGAAACTGCTCGACAAGGCCGCCAGGGAAATGTCCCTGAATATAACGATTCAGAACGAAAACATATTCAAGGCAATGCACAGGATTTAATTATGCGAATATCGGTCGAGGAAGTCTTTGAAACCGTAAGGATGACGCTGGACCACCACTTCGACATCCGCACCGTAACGCTCGGCATCAATCTGAAGGACTGTATGGACCGCAGGGTGGGCAAATTAGCCGCCCGAATACATAAGCGAATCGTTGAAAAAGGAAAACTGCTGAACAAATTTGCCGACTTTGTAGAGCAAAAATATGGTATACCGATAACCAACAGGCGTATAGCCGTTACGCCGGTCGCACTGCTGCTCGAACCGCTGCCGCATAAAATTGCCGTAGCGGTAAAGATTGCCAAAACCCTCGATGCTGCCGCCAAAGAAGCGGACATCGACTTCATCGGCGGGTTCGGCGCAATGGTGCAGAAGGGTATGACCGCCGCCGATGAAATCCTGATTGATTCAATCCCGCAGGCACTTTCCGGAACGCAGAGAGTTTGCGGATTTCTGAATCTGGCATCCACGGCAGCAGGTATAAATATGAACGCTGTGGCGAAGTTCGGCCACACGCTGAAAGACCTCGCTGCGCGTTCGAAAAACGGCATCGGCTGCACCAAAATAGCCGTCTTCGCCAACGTGCCTGAAGACAATCCCTTTATGGCCGGCGCTCATCATGGAATCGGCGAGCCGGACTTCTCATTGAACATCGGAATATCCGGCCCCGGTGTGGTGCGCGACGTCGTTTCGCAGAATCCAGACTGCGACCTGACGCAGCTGTCCGAGGTTATCAAGCGGACCGTTTTTAAAATCACCCGTGCCGGCGAGCTTATCGGCCGCGAAATAGCCGAACTTATGAAAATCGATTTCGGCATTGTCGATATCTCCCTGGCATCGACAACGTCGGCCGGCGATTCGGTGGCGGATATTATCGAGGCAATGGGCGTCAGACACATCGGACTACCCGGCTCAACGGCGGCACTGGCTCTTTTGATGGACGCCGTAAAAAAAGGCGGCGCTATGGCTTCCGGGAACGTTGGCGGACTGTCGGGGACATTTATCCCCATCAGCGAAGATGCAGGTATGATTCGGGCCGTTCGCGACGGTTCCTTGAACCTCGAAAAACTCGAGGCATTGACCAGCGTATGCTCGGTCGGTCTGGATATGTTCGCCGTGCCGGGCAACACGGATGCCGAAACGCTCTCGGCGATAATCGCCGATGAGCTTTCAATCGGCGTGATGAACAATAAAACCACAGGTGTGCGGGTAATTCCCGCCATCGGCAAAAAGGCGGGCGGGATTGTGCATTTCGGCGGCCTTCTCGGCTCGGCCCCCGTTATGAAGGTGGCGAAAACCGCCTCGCCTGAATTCATCAACCGGAAAGGTCGAATACCTTCGCCGGTACAGGCATTGCGGAACTAATTGGGGAAATTTTAAACCAATGTTCGATGTTTTTGAGCATCCGTGGGGCTTGATAACCGCAGCGGTCGTTGCAGTGCTTATCCTGCTGATACTCAAAAGCGTCGCCCCGCAAAAATGTCACTTTTGGCTATGGTTCCTGCCTTTTGTTTTAGCCTTTGCTGCTTTCGGTCTCGATTACCTCGTCGAAACCGATTTGGAGAAAATCAACGCCGTAATTGATGTAGGTGTAAAAGCCGTAGAAGAAGAAAACCCCGATGCAATCGAGATGATTATTGCCGACGACTATACCGACTCATACCACCATTCGAAAAATGCTTTGATGGCACTTTGCAGAGATATACTCTCGGAACCTCTTATTGAAAAGAACATAAAAAGGACCGTCTCGGTAGATATCCAGCCGCCAAAGGCGACCGTAATTTTCACGGTGAGGGTATTACTTGATAAACAAAGCTATATCTATCGAAACTTTAAACAACAGGTACTGGTGGAGGTGCAGGCAGACCTGCGGAAACAATCCGACAACCGATGGCTCATCAACAGGGTTGAATTACTCAAAATCGACCTTCACCCAGTTGACTGGAAGAGCATCGGAAGGACAGACCAGTAAAAAAACATAACCTTGTGCAGTTTATGTCCTCGACCGCAAATGTGCATTTTGGCAGGTTTTCTATGAGGCAAGCGGAAGAAGATTTAGCCAAGCGGGGAATACCGGTAAACCTTTGACGCCAGTCACATTATCGGCCCATATCTTGTAGTATATCACAAAGCGATAACCTT
>CAIYOL010000339.1 GCA_903927855.1 uncultured Planctomycetota bacterium | reverse complement strand
CCCATCAATATCGCCGTCCTGGGGTGTGCGTAGTGCGAATATAATTCCTCCACAGCAACAATTTCCGGTTTGAATTTTTTCAGCAAAGATTCAATGTCTTCGGCTATCTGGTTTAATTTTGTTTCGAGCGGCAATTTTGTATTTGTCCGTATAGCGCCGGCTTCGAGCAAGCTGTCACCATCCACTACCGCATAGCCGCACACCTGCAAGCCGGGGTCTATGCCGAGAATTTTCATTTGAATCTCCAGACAGTTTCACCGGCCGCGTCTTCAAGAACAACGCCGGCCTCTTCGAGCTGTTTTCGCAAAGCGTCCGCTGCCGCAAAATCCTTCTTTTTCCTCGCCGCGTTTCGCTGTTCGATTAGCACTTTAACAAGCTTGTCTAATGTTTCCGTATCCGCCCCGCCCTGCTCGGTGTATCGTTCTTTGATAATTCCCAGCACGTCGCCGCCAAGAGCTGTAAACATATTATTTATCGCTGTCAGTGTTTCGCCTGTGGTGCTTTTGGCAAGCAGGTCTCCGGCAAGGTTCACAAGGTCAAACATAACCGACAGGGCGATAGCGGTATTGAGGTCGTCATTCATTGCCGTCTCGAATTTTTCTTTTAATTCCTTCAGCCGGCTCTCAATATTCTTATCGATTTGGCCTTTAGGCGCATTTTTGATTTGTTTTCTTACCGCTATTACTGCATTTGTCAGCTTTTCGCAACCACTCTGGGCGGCGTGAAGCGCCTCGTCTGAAAAATCCAGCGGGCTTCGGTATTGGCTGTTGAGAATCAGTTGCCTGATAGCCAACGGGTCGTATTTTCGACTCAAGCGGTCGTGTTTAGGTTCATCAGGCGAAAAGGCCTGTTTCAGCGTAATAAAATTATTCAAGCTTTTGCTCATTTTCTGGCCATCGACGGTGACCATATTGTTGTGCACCCAGTATTTGACGAATTGTTTGCCGGTTGCTGCTTCGGCCTGAGCAATTTCACATTCGTGGTGCGGGAACTTGTTATCGAGGCCGCCGCCGTGGATGTCGAACGGCTGGCCAAGATATTTTGTGCTCATCACGGAGCATTCGAGATGCCAGCCGGGGAAACCCATACCCCAGGGGCTTGGCCACTGCATAATATGGTTAGGCTCAGCTTTTTTCCAAAGGGCGAAATCAGCGGGGTGCTTTTTGTCAGGCGATACTTCGACGCGGGCGCCTGCCTGCATTTCCTCGATATTTCTGCCGGAAAGTTTCCCGTAGTCTTCGAATTTGGAGATGTCGAAATACACAGAGCCATTGGCTTCGTAGGCACAGCCCTTTTCGAGAAGTTCTTTTACCAGCTCTATCTGCTCGACGATATGGCCGCTGGCCCGCGGGCTGATATCTGGACGAACACAATTCAAGGCGTCCATATCTTCAAAATAACTGCGTGTATAGATTTCGGCCAAGGCCATAGGATGAACCTTTTCCTTTTTTGCCGCCTTGGCAATTTTGTCTTCACCCTGGTCGGCGTCGTCGGTCAAGTGCCCAACATCGGTGATATTCTGGACGTAGGTAACGTCGTTACCGAGGTAGCGCAGGTATCGGACGAGTATATCGAAGCTGACATAGCTTTTTGCGTGTCCGAGATGGGCGTGGCCGTAAACGGTCGGGCCGCAGACGTAGATTCCGACTTTGCCTTTTTTCAGCGGCTTAAATTCTTCTTTTTTTCTGGTCAAGCTGTTATAAAGCTTCAGTCCCATCTGCAAACCTCTTACAATGTTCTCCTGAATTTCTTTTTCAAAAGGACTATAGCGGTAGCGGCGATTGCGTCGCCTGCGCCGACGTCGCCGAATCCGTTGTCAGTCTTTGCCTTGACGTTGACGACGGCGAAATCAATTCCCAGAATCTCGGCGACGCATCTTTTCATCTGTCCCTTGAACGACTCCAATCGCGGCTGGTCGGCGTGTATTATCAGGTCAATATTGGCAATTTCCCAGTCTTTTTCATCGAGTTGCTCTTTTACAATAGCCAAAAGGTCTTTGCTGTCGGCATTTTTCCATCTCTGGTCATCATCGGGAAACAATGTCCCTATATCGCCCATCGCGGCTGCGCCCAACAGTGCATCAATAACAGCGTGCAGACCGACGTCGCCATCGCTGTAGCCTGCCAATCCGGATGGATGAGGGACGTGAACGCCGCACAGCATAAGTCTTCTGCCGACAACTAATTCGTGGATATCGATGCCGATTCCACTTCGATATTCGGGCTTAGGCCGCTCAATCACAATATCCCCTTTGTGCTTGGCACATCTGTGCCGATGATTTTGACCGCCTCGGCAAGAGCCTGACCTAATCCTTTGAAAATCGCCTCGGCTATATGATGGCTGTTCGTACCATAAGGCACGTTTATATGCAGATTGAATTTGCCGTTATTAGAGAAGCTGCGGAGCATTTCTTCCAGACACTCGATGTCGAAATCGCCGATTTTGTCCGTTCGATATTCCACGTTATATACGCAACTGCTCCTGCCTGACAAATCTATGGAGACATTGGCCATCGCCTCCTCCATCGGCACGGAGCTGTGGCCGTATCTGGCAATACCTTTTTTGTCGCCGAGGGTCTTGACCAGACATTCGCCGAGACAGATTGCTATATCTTCAATCGTGTGGTGCGCATCTACATCCAAATCGCCTTTGGCTTTTAAGGTCAAATCGATTTTGCTGTGCTTGGCTAAGTGACTGAGCATGTGGTCCAGGAAGCCGATGCCGGTATCAATCTGGTATTTACCGACGCCGTCGAGATTAAGCGACAAGGTTATATCGGTCTCTTTTGTCTTTCTGTGAATTTTAGCGGTTCTCGCTGCCATAGAGCATCCCTATTCCTTTAAGATTTCTTTCAAAGCCGAAAGTAGTTTATCATTTTGTTCTGGCGTGCCAATAGTGATTCTCAATTTATCTTCGAGCCCTTGGTAAGTGAAATACCTGACGAAGATATTTCGCCGAGTCAATTTTTCATAAATTTCAGCGGCACTGCTGTTTTTGCACTTTGCGAGGACGAAGTTCGAGCTGCTGTCGCGAACATCTAAGCCGAGGCTTCTTAACTGTTTGGTCAATCTTTTGCGTTCGGCTTTTATTTTTTCGACCGTCTTTCGGAAATAATCCCGGTCCCGAATAGCAGTAGTAGCTATGGCGATAGCGACCGCATCAACATTGTAGGAGTCCTTGACCTTGATAAGGCCTGTTATTAAATCCGGCCGGGCAATCGCATACCCAAAGCGAATCCCGGCGAGTGAATATCCCTTGCTCATCGAGCGAAGTATAATCACATTATCGAAGTCTTTGACCAAAGCCGTGCAGTCTTTCTCTGCGAAATCGACGTAGGCCTCATCAATCAATAATACGCCGCTGACCTCATCAGCCAAAGAGACCATCTCATTAACCGTTATTAAGCTGCCGCTGGGAGCGTTCGGATTGCAGACGATTGTCAAGGCGGCGGCGCTCGCCGCTAATTTAGGCGGCAGATTAAATTCATTGTCGAACGGGACTTCAACAGCCCTGCAATTTTGTAATTTGGCCAGTACCGGATAAAGTGAGTAAGTCGGGACGGGATAGGCGACGGGCCGATTTTCGTCACAAAACGCCTGGAAAGCCATCTTCAATAATTCGTCTCCGCCGTTGCAGCACATAATATAATCGGGGGCAACGCCATTAACTTCTGCAGCCGCTTCCCGAAAAGCACTTCCCATCGGATCGGGGTATCGGCGAAGCTGCTCGGGGCTTATTTCAGATAAGGCCTTTAATACCATCGGTGATGGCGGATAGGAATTCTCATTGGTATTGAGCTTTACAACGTCGGCCTGCCTCGGCTGAAAGCCCGGCTCGTATCCTTTTGTTTTTTCGATGTTTTCCCTGAAATAGCCCATATCGGCTCCGAAATAAAACTTCCATACAGGATTATACGAATATTTAGTCAGAAGCAAAGACAGATTTTGGGATTATTGGCAAACAGTTGGATACTGGGGGTGCGAAGACACTTATTTTTTGCAGTAGTCGATGAGGCGGGCAATTTCACTGCGGAGTTCTTTGCGGTGGACAATCATATCAACAAAGCCGTGCTCTAACATAAACTCGGCTGTCTGAAAATCCTCCGGCAGTTCTACCTTTATGGTTTCCGCAATGGTCCGCCGGCCGGCAAAGCCGATAAGCGCTCCGGGTTCGGCTATTATACAATCACCCAACATAGCAAAACTGGCCGTTACCCCGCCGGTAGTTGGGTCCGCCAAAACTGAAATGAAAAGCCCCCCTGCTTCATCGTATTTAGCCAACGCTGCAGAAGTTTTGGCCATCTGGCCAAGTGATACCACACCTTCGTGCATCCTGGCTCCGCCGGAGCAGCTAACTACCACCAGAGGCAAATTCCCTTCCATCGCTTTATCGACAGCTGCGCAAAGCTTCTCGCCGACCACAAAGCCCATAGAGCCCATCAGGAAATTCGGCTCCATCACACCGAGGATAACACCTCTTCCCTTGATAAAGGCCTTGCCTATTAACATAGCCTCTTTTGCGCCGCATTTTTTTTCGTCGTCTTTGAGACGCTGCTTATAGGTGGTTCCTCTGAATCTAAACGAGAGCGGGTCATCAGTTGCCAGGTCGCTTAAAACTTCCTGAAAAGAACCCTCATCAGCAAGATACTTGATTCGAGTTGCCGCCTCGATGCGAAAATGATGACTACACCCCGGGCAGATGTTCATATTCTGTTCGACAGCGCTTTTATAGAGCATATGCTCGCAGGCCGGACATCGCATCCAAAGCCCTTCGGGCACCTCTCTTCGCGGCTTCAAACTGAAGCCACCCCAGTGTTTTTTAGTTTTTTTGGACATAGCTATACCATTTTCGCTAAGCGTCGCATTCTACCAAAAATTCACTGATTAAACCACGAAAATTACTTGCAGGCCTGTCGAATGGCGTTTATTGCGGCAACACGGTCGGATTTTGAGAATATGGCGTTGCCGGCTACAAGGGTATCAGCACCGTATAAAACTACGATTGGCGCGGTTTGAGGGTCTATTCCGCCATCGACTTCCACGCGTATATCAGGACCGACAATTTCTCTGACCTCAATAATCTTTTTCGCCGCTTCCGGTATAAACTGCTGCGCACCGAAACCCGGATGGACGGTCAGTACCAGAATCATATCAGCAAGAGGAGCGACCTTTTCTATCGCTTTTACGGGCGTTTCAGGGTTAAGACAAACTCCCGCCGTGGCGCCCATATCGTGAAGGGCCTTTATCAGTTCGGCAGGATTTTTCTCAGTCTCGATGTGAAACGTTAGATTGTTCGCGCCAGACTTAATGAAAATGGGTGCAAATTTTCGCGGGTCGGTAATCATCAGGTGGCAGTCGAAGAAGAGTTTGCTGTGTTTTCGAAGTTTTTCGACTACAGGCGGGCCGATTGTGATATTAGGGACGAAGTGACCATCCATAATATCCAGATGCACCATCTTCGCACCGGCTTTTTCGATAACAGCAAGCTCGTCTGCTAATTTCGCAAAGTCGGCGCTCAATATTGACGGGGCAATCTCGATTGTCCCTGCTTTGGGTAACTTTCCATTCATTTTTCTTTCACCTGTTCAACTGCTCTTATGATAATTGTTTTCACCGTCAATTGCAATAAGCTTGTCCGGTGTTGTTCAGGCCATATTCAACCCGCCGCTTTGCGACAGATTTTTCTTGCTTTTTATTTAAAACAATGTATAGTAATCGACGTTTCAAGGGGTGCGAAAAACTCACCGGCAGGACAGCCTTTATGTTCAGCAGAACGTATCGTTTTTGCATGGCATTTATATTGGCGGCATTTGCACCGTTTGCCGCCGCCGGTCAATCTCAATATGTAATTCAAATCAGCGTCGATGGTCTCGGCTCAAGCTACCTTTCATCATTAATCGATAATGGCCTAGTCCCCGGCATTGCGCGCATCAAAAGCCATGGCGCCTCAACGCTCAATGCCCGCAGCGACTATGATATGACGGTTACCCTTCCTAATCACACAACGATGGTAACAGGCCGTCCCGTTATGGGTTCTTCCGGTCATAACTGGACAAGCAACGACAACCCTGTGGCAGGCCAGACAATTCACAACAACAAGCATTCGTACGTTGCCGGGGTGTTTGATGTTGCTCATGATAATGGTCTTCGAACAGCAATGTATGCATCCAAAACCAAATTCTCATTATTTGATGTGTCCTATGACGCCGTCAACGGTGCGCCGGACACCACCGGCGCCGATAATGGGCGGGACAAAATAGACACTTACCTTTATGGTAACAGTTCATCGATTACCGGTAGTTTCGTAAGTGCGATGAATTTAAGTCCGTTCAACTATAGCTTCATTCATTACACTGACGGCGATACCGCCGGCCATAATTACGGATGGGGAAGCGAAGAATATAATAACGCGATAATCAACGTTGACGGCTATATCAACCAGATATTGACTTTGGTAGATAATAGCCCTGTTCTCGGCGGCCGGACAACGATTATCCTCACCGCCGACCACGGCGGCAACGGCACCGACCATTCAATCGCCGATGACCCGTTGGATTATACAATTCCTTTTATTGTTTGGGGTGCAGGTGTTGCGGAAAATCAAGATTTATACTTGCTCAATGCAAATTCCCGTCTGGACCCCGGGGAAGGCCACCCGGCATATAGTGAAGTCCTTCAGCCTGTCCGCAATGGCGATGGCGCAAATTTAGCGCTGGAATTACTGGGGCTTGGCGCAATCCCCGGCTCAGTGATTAACCATACACAGGATTTAGTCGTACCGGAACCCGCCACTATATTATTGATTGCTTTGGGCAGCATAATGCTGCGAAAAATCTGAATTTTTCCCTCGTGTGTCCTGTCGATTACTTTTCATCGAGGACTTCGAGGCATACGAATTTTTTGCCTTCGAGAAATTCCAGCGATGCTCCGCCGCCGGTTGAGACGTGGCTTACGCGTTTTGAAAGGCCGAGCTTCTTTATTGCACTTGCGCTGTCCCCGCCGCCGATAACGCTCACAGCCCCGTTATCGGTAGCTTTTGCTACCGCCTGAGCAACAGCTTTTGTGCCTTCATCGAACGGCGGCATTTCAAAGATACCCATAGGCCCGTTCCAGACGACGGTTTTTGAGCCCTCAAGCTTTTTGACGAATAGCTTCACCGCCTCCGGGCCGATATCGACCCCTATCCAGCCGTCAGGTATACTGCCTGTGACGGTTTTATTCGGAGCATTGGCCTCAATTTTTTGAGCGATGACCGAATCGATCGGCAAAACCAATTCGCATTTACCTTTTTTGGCGTTGGCCAAAAGCTCTTTTGCCTTATCGACAAAGTTATCTTCGCAGAGACTCTTTCCGACCGTCAGCCCTGCGGCTTTAAAAAAGGTGTAGGCCATAGCGCCGCCGATGAGGATGCGGTCGACTTTTTTCATAAGGTTTTCGATGACTTTCAGCTTATCGGAGACTTTTGCGCCGCCGAGGATGGCGACAAAAGGTCTTTTGGGCTTATTCAGGGCTTCGTCCAGGAATTTAAGTTCTTTCTCGACGAGGAACCCGATAACGCGGTCCTTACCTTTCATCATAGCAGGGACGGTGTACATAGAAGCGTTATCGCGGTGGGCTGTGCCGAATGCGTCATCGACATAGACATCGCCGAGTTCTGCCATTTGTTTTGCGAAGGTGTCTTTTGCTTTTCGCAGTGCCGGATTTTCTTTTGCGTCCTTATCCTTAATTTCTTCTTCTTTATGGAACCTGACATTTTCGAGCAACAAACAATCGCCGGGCTTTAGCGCTGCCGCTTTTTTCTTCACTTCCGGTCCAATGCAGTCATTCGCGAAAATCACATTCTTTTTCAGCAGCTCACCTAATTTTTTTGCAACTGGAGCAAGTGAGTACTTAGCTACTTTTTCGCCGTCAGGCCTGCCGAGATGGCTCATCAGGATAACAGAGCCGCCTTTATCGAAAATGGTTTTTATTGTCGGCAGGGCCGCAACTATTCGAGTATCACTGGTAATATTACAGTTGTCATCAAGCGGGACGTTGAAATCGACCCGCATAAGCACTTTTTTCCCCTTTACGTTTATATCCGCGACTGTTTTTTTTGCCATAACAAGTTCCTCTGTTTTCTTCTTCAAACGTGACTTTGTCGGTCTTCTAACTTCTGTTGATAAGATATTTCGCCACAACGGTGTTTAACCCGCATTTTTCGGGTTCGCTCCTGACACAGCCGCGAAGTTTCTCCATGTCGGTTTTCCAGGCCACGTCTCCGGGCGCTAGTAAAAACAAACTGTCCGGGGCATAAGCGTCGTAAAGCCGGCCGGCCTTATAATAATAATGGGTAGAGCATACCTCCGTAGGATAAGCACGCATCAGCGGTGGGATGTCCTGAGGCAAAAACCAGAGCTTGATTTCCCGTTCGGCATCAGCGAACGTGGCTGACGTATGAATTAAATTGTCCATTCGACTGCCAATAATATTGCCGTCTTTATCTTTTATTGGCACCACTGTCCCGAGAGACCTGATACAGCCGGGTTTTTCTTCTCTCGCCTCGTGCGGGTTTGTCGGGCCTGCTATTGATCTTATCTTCTCCAGGACACCGGGACCCTGAAAGAGAATTGCAATTACCCTGCGCTTCCACTTATCCTGCTCAGAATAATGACTTACCCCGGTAATGTAGTCGAGTAACGGCTCATAAAACACTTTTCCCTTATGTTCGGCATAGTGCTCTTCCGCGAGAAACCTGCTGACATTGACAACCTTTGCGGCGGCAAAACGTGCTCCTGTATGAAACTCTGATAACTGGGAAAAGATAAATCCTGTAACGGAATTCTTAAGGGCGTCCGGCTTGATGAGAACCAGTGTTTGTTCAAACTGTTCTTTGCCCATAATCCAGTCCTCTCTTTAAAAAATTCCGCTATCGACGTTTCATAATATTAAAAAGGACCTGTCTATAAGGACAGGTCCTCGTTGTCAATTTTACATCTTTGCCATTTTTTCCATAATATCGACGGTGCGGTTTGAGTAGCCCCACTCATTGTCGTACCAGCTTATTGCCTTTATCGTTTTGCCCTTTACCATTGTTAAAAGCGAATCAAAGATGCTCGACGCGGGATTATTAACTATATCGGAGCTTACGATTGGCTCATCACAATAGACGAGGATGCCCTTCATCGGGCCGTCAGCCGCTTTTTTCATCGCGGCGTTCACGTCTGCTACGGTAACGTCCTTCTTGACGTTTACGACCAGGTCGACGATGCTGCCGACCGGGATGGGTACGCGAATCGCAAAACCGTCCAGTTTGCCGTCAAGCTCCGGGATGACCTTGCCGATTGCCTTGGCTGCGCCGGTGCTTGTGGGAATCATATTGGCCGCTGCCGCCCTTGCCCTGCGAAGGTCTTTGTGAATCTGGTCGGCCACTTTCTGGTCATTGGTATAAGCGTGAATTGTTGTCATAACTCCGCTTTCGATGCCGAACGTATCGTTGAGGACTTTGGCAAGCGGGGCGAGGCAGTTCGTCGTGCAGCTTGCGTTCGAGACGCACTTTACGTTTTTGGTGAGCTTGTTGTCGTTAACGCCCATCACGATTGTCGCCTCTATATCGTCCTTCGCTGGGACGGTCAGGACGACCTTTTTAGCGCCGGCTTTGATATGGTCGCCGTAGCCGCCCTTTTCGGATTCTGCCTTTGTGAATATGCCCGTTGATTCTACGACGATTTCAACGCCCATACTCTTCCACGGCAGTTCCGCAGGAGTCTTCACAGCCAGAACCTTGATGGTTTTGCCGTTTATTACAAGGTCAGTACCTTTGGCCTCGACCGTGCCCTGCCATTTGCCTTCAACCGTGTCATACTTGAACAGATGCGCCAAACTCTTGGCGTCTGACAGGTCATTGATGGCGACCAGTTCGAGGTTAGTCTTGCGGGACATCAGGATTCTTGTTACGGCTCTGCCGATTCGGCCGAAACCGTTTATTGCAACCTTTGTTGCCATTCGTAAATCTCCTTTTTCAGTACTGTAAATGCGGCTTTTAGCCTGTTTATAATGTTTTACGACAAACGAAACGGCTACTTTATTGATAACCATCCCCCTTGTCAAGAATTTATTGCCGACAATTAACCTAATCCGCCATTTTAGCATCAGCAACCTGCAATCGAAGAATTTTTCGGGTCCCGCTTGTAACTTTGGCCTGCTCACTTATTCTAACCGGACAAACCCAGATTATCTTCTCGGCATCAGCAACAATAAGCACTTTTTTACGTATCTCTCGCGGCGCTTTCGCAGCGGTCAGGAATTTGCCAACCTTTTTTTCTTCACGCAAACCCAAAGGAACAAATCTATCCCCCTGCTCACGAGAACGAACAACTAACGGCAGCTTTACATTATCCAAATCAAACCACTCAATAAAATTGATTTTCCGCGTATT
>CAIYOL010000338.1 GCA_903927855.1 uncultured Planctomycetota bacterium | reverse complement strand
GCCGAAGATGCTCGCCCCTGAGTCAATGGGCTTTGGCAATTCTCAGTCATATATCGGTTATTTACTCATTAGAGGCGATATAAACCACGTTTATGGCTTCTCACACCATCTTTACAGCGACGGCAGCTACGATAACCCTGACGGTATGATTTCAGGGATGACTAATTATCATAACAACTTCGGCTATAAACCGTTGTTCCAGACGGAGTATGGCGCCGACGGCACTCCAACATTTAACCACGCCGTATTGCTGGCGCAGCACATTCACAACTGTCTGGTCTATGAAGGCCTGAATTCGTATTATTTCTGGTCCTTGTTTCGGGACGGCAGCTATACTACAGGCGGTATGGTGAATCTCACCCCCGGCAGCGGCTATATAATCCGAGACCTTTACTGGTTTTTCAAGCATTACGCGTACTTCACCGACCCAAACTGGTATCGCGTCGATGCCACCCCCAGTCCGTCAAGCGACCTGCGAATGACCGCCTTTAAGAGCCCCGACAGCAATCAACTGACGATAGTGATACTCAACAAGTCCGCCGCCAGTACCGACATGATGCTTACGCTGAACGGATTTACGCCGAGCAGCTCGGAGATTTACCGAAGCAGCCAGACAGAGCACTGGTTTTATCTCGGACCATACAGTCCTTCGCTGACGCTGCCGGCGTATTCAATCACCACCATCCACATGACGGGCACCGCCACGCCGGACTGCGCCGCGATCCGGGCCGCGGGCCATGGCCTGACTTCGGACATCAGCGGTGATTGCTACGTCAATTACAAAGACCTAAAAATCATAGCCGACAACTGGCTGCGCACCGATTGCGCCGAGCCGAGTAACTGCAGCGGCGCCGATTTTGAGCCGATAGATGGTAATGTTGACTTCTACGACTTCAGCAGGTTCGCCGAGCAGTGGCTGTGGTGTAATGACCCAGAAAATGAAGGGTGTATAGAAAACTGGTAAAACCCCGGTGTTTTACCTTAATCCGCCTTCGCTAAAGCTATGGCGGACAAGCAAGGAGGAGTATAGAGATGTCTGTTAGACATCATTGGTTGTATTTATCTTTTATTGCAGTTCTCGGCTGGTCGCCCTGTTACGGCGACTGGAAAACCGACGCCAACGACAGAATCGAGCAAATACGCAAGAGGAACGCAGTGATTACGGTTGTCGACGCAAACGGTGATCCCGTCTCCGGCGTTACTGTCGACATAAATCAGATTAGACATCGCTTCGCATTCGGCACGTGCATCAATAACGGGAAAATGACAGACACCAGCTACAAGAATTTCATCCTAAGCCACTATGAGTGGGCGGTGTGTGAAAATGAGACAAAATGGGAGAATAATGAGACGTCGCGGGATAATGACAGCGATACAACATACGCAAATGCAGATAATATCTACCAATGGAGCAACTCCAACGGACTCAAATTCCGAGGCCATTGCCTTTTCTGGGAACAGTGGGGGACCACCACCCACGTGCAGCAATGGGTAAAAGACCTGCCATACGCAGCATATCCGACTCCGAGCGACCTGCTTGGCGAGGTTGATGAGCGGATTGACAGCGCGGTAAATCGTTACAAAAATAAATTCCGTAACTGGGACGTCGATAACGAGATGCTGCCGACCGACCCCTGCACATACAATTTCTATAACCGCCTCGGCGAGGGCGGAAGGGTCCATATGTTCGAGCGGGCCAAGCTGAGAGACCCCAACTGCGGTATGCTTATGAACGAGTTTTCCGGTAATTCATTCCTCGGCTATGACTCCAATTCTTACTT
>CAIYOL010000337.1 GCA_903927855.1 uncultured Planctomycetota bacterium | reverse complement strand
GATATTGATGCTAACAAGGATGTTGATGAGGTAAGCGCTTTATTGTTTGAGAATTTGGATGCCCTCGCCAGAAATTAAAGTGTGAGGCGAGATACGAAATTAAATGGCTATAACGCTTCGCAGCCGAAGAGAGATTGAGTTGCTTCGTAAAGCAGGTGTTGTTGTAGCCGATGTTCTTTTAAAATTACAAGAGGTTGCAGAACCGGGAGTAACTACCGGCTGGCTGGACAGCATGGCTTCGCAAATTACAGCTGAAGCCGGGGCAACGGCTTTGTTTAAGGGCGTACGCAGTCCTTATGCTCCGGCACCGTTTCCAAGTGCAATTTGTGCCTCGGTAAATGAGCAGGTCGTCCATGGTATTCCTTCCGAGACCGTTGTGCTTAAGAAGGGTGATGTCCTGAGCATTGATTTTGGCGCAAGACTCGATGGTTATTGTGGAGATGCTGCTGTTACGGTTGCTGTTGGCGAAATTTCTGAAGATAAACGAAAACTTATAGATGTGACTAAGCATGTTCTCGATATTGCAATAGCTCAGGCGAAACCGGGTGTCAAATGGAGCCAAATAGCTGCCAAAATGCAGGATTATGCTGAGTCGGCTGGTTTTTCGGTAGTGAAGGATTTTGTTGGACACGGCATTGGTAAAAAGATGCACGAGGAACCGAGAGTGCCTAACTTTGTCAGTGATGAGTTGCTCAGGTGTGATATTATTCTTGCTGAAGGTATGGTCTTGGCTGTGGAGCCGATGATTAATGCAGGCACCAGTGATGTACGAACACTGAAAGACGGATGGGTAGTGGTAACGAAGGATGGAAAGTGCTCAGCTCATTTTGAGCATACGATTGCAATAGTGAAAAATGGTTGTGAAGTGCTGACTGTAAAGTAGTGAAAGCAGAAAAACTCAAAGCGAAAAGCTATGGCAGGAAAGGGCACAATAAAGTTGCAGGCCACAGTGATTGATGCGTTGCCGAATGCGATGTTTACAGTGGAATTGGAAAACGGCCACAGGATTTTGGCGCATGTTTCAGGTAAAATGCGAATGCATTTTATTCGGATTTTGCCTGGTGATACCATTACGGTTGAAATGTCACCGTATGATTTGAATAGAGGCCGAATAGTTCTGCGAAATTGAAAAGTGCGTCCTGCTAAATGAGATATAGGATACGAAAGTAGATTGTAAAAAATGAAAGTTAGAAGTTCTGTAAAGCGTATATGTGAGAATTGCAAGGTTGTTCGTCGCAAAGGCGTTGTGCGGGTGATTTGCACCAACCCAAGACACAAACAACGTCAGGGTTAATTGTATCGTCGGGCTGAATACGAAAAGGAGCTGATATGCCCCGTATAGTAGGTGTTGATATTCCTAATGAAAAATCCATATGGATTTCGTTGACTTATATTCATGGTATAGGTCGGCATACTTCGGAAATGGTTTTGAAAGAAGCCAAGATAGAAAAAAGTACCAAGGCCGGCAAACTCAGTGAAGACGAGCTTAGCAGAATAACTCAGATTATTGACCATAATTATACCGTGGGAGGCCAGCTTCGCAGGCAGGTCTCTCAAAATATCGCTCGATTGCGAGATATAGGTTGTTATAGAGGTATTCGACACAGAAAAGGTTTGCCTGTTCGGGGCCAGCACACTCAGAGTAATGCACGAACTCGTAAAGGCCCAAGAAAAACGGTTGCAGGTAAGAAGGGTGTGAAGGAACAGCGTACATAGTTTCGCTGCTCGAAAATGATAATTTTGTTATTTGAGGGTTTTTCTAATAATGCCGACAACGACTGCAAAGCGAAAAGTTAAGAAGAATGTCGCCAGGGCTATAGTGTACATAAAGGCGACATTTAACAATACGTTGATTACAAT
>CAIYOL010000336.1 GCA_903927855.1 uncultured Planctomycetota bacterium | reverse complement strand
GTTAACGAATCCGGCGGAACAGCTTATAACGAATTTACCTCTACAGGTTTCTCCGAGCGAGGCGTGAAGGTTTATGGCAAGACCGGCTCGACTGAAAACCCTGAGAACGCGTGGTTCTGCGGTTTTGCAGAAGATAGCTCCAGCAAAAAGATTTCGATTGCGGTCCTTGTTGAAGGCGGCCAGCACGGCTCAAGCGATGCCGCCCCTATCGCGCGTGACATCATCCGCTTCTGCATCGACGCCAACTATATCGGGAAAAATAACCATACAGCAGAATAAAACAAAACGTACAACCTGCAACATCTTGTTCAATGACGGCCGTGTCGAGTTCGTTCGAGCCGAAGATATTAACGAGCTGCGATGGATAGCAAAGCAGTGAACTACACCTCCTGCTTTCACATTAGAGCGGATGTTTTTCGAGGTAAGTGAGGGTTTTTTCGAGTATGCTGCCGACAACTGGAGAGGCGACTGCCCCGCCGGTATAACCTTTGCCGAGAGAAACTCTGGGCCTTCGGACTGAAACCAGAACGAGCACTTTCGGGTCCTCGGCAGGCGCTCCGCCTATAAAGGATGCTATAAATTCGTTTTCGGAGTATCCCCGCCGGTCGCTGCTGGCGACGTTGGCAGTTCCGGTCTTTCCGAACACCTGCCATTTTTCCAGCTTGGCCAGTTTGCCGGTGCCTTTCTCGTCATTGACCACGTCCACCATAGCTTTGGTAACAATCCATTTAGCGACTTCAGGGTCAATAATAAAACCCGCGGACGGCTCCGGCTCATTTCTTTCAATAATCTTGCCGTCGCTGTCCACCATTGCCCTGACAAGGAACGGCTGGACCGAATGCCCGCCATTGGCAAGTATGCAGAAGGCCCGCATGAGCTGAATCGCGGTTACGGAAATTTCCTGTCCGAAAGGTATTCGAGTCACGCTGTACCCCGTCCAGCTTTGCAAAGGCGGCAGGAAACCCTCCGCCTCGCCCGGCAATTCGAGGCCTGTTTCTTTGCCGAAGCCGAAACGTTTCATCCCGTTGTAGAGCTTTTCCTTGCCGAGCTTTTGTCCGACTTTGGCCATTCCTATGTTGCTCGAAACAGTCAGAATCTCATCTATCGTCAGGCTTCCATAGCGATGGCCGCCGTATTCGCTGATGCTGCCGAAGCCCTTGCCGTGATAGCTGCCATCTTCGCAGTATATTCTCTCGTTCCTGTTAATAGCGCCCGCGTCGATTGCGACAGCAGCGACGACCGGCTTTATGATACTGCCGGGTTCAAACTGGTCGGTTACCGCCCGATTACGGAAATGGTCGACGGCAACTAACTGAATGTTGTTAGGGTCAAAATCGGGCAGCGAAACAAGTGCCAAAATCGCCCCCGTTTTGGCATCAGCCGCAATCGCCACGGCCGACTCGGCTTGGAAAGCGCGGTATTGCTTCATAAGTTCGGTCCGTGCGAACTGCTGGATGGTGGCATCGAGGGTCAAAATAATGCCGACACCATCACTGACAACGCTATCCTGTTGTTTCAGCCGGACTGGCCGACGAGCTGCATCGGCAAAAAAAATGTCCTGTCCAGACGAACCGCCAAGCTTCTTGTCGTATTGCAGCTCAATTCCCCCCAAGCCGTGGTTGTCAGAACTTGTAAAACCAACGACATGTGCAGCCAGAGAACCGACCGGATAATACCTTCGCCAATCCGACTGAACACCGATGCCATAAATTTTAGCCGCTGCTCCACACTGGTCTGCGTCGGCGCCTGCTTTGATTTTAGTAAAGCCAGGATTTTTACTGTCGGTGATAAGCTTACAGATTTCGTGTGCGCCCATATCCAATATCGGGGCAAGTTCGGTGGAGGTAGTCTTGGCGTCTTTTATAACTCTCGGCTCGGCAAAAATAGTCTGAACTCTATTGCTCGCGGCAAGTACCCTTCCCCGACAATCGAGAATCACGCCGCGTTGAGGCATTTGGATTATGCGCCCCTGCTGTTGCCTGGCACAGGCGGCAATATAATCGTCGCTTTTAAGAAACTGCAGATAAAAACACCGCCCCGCCAGTGACAAAAATGCCACAATCAGCAAAACAAAGAAGAAAATGATAATTCGTACACTTTTCAACTTTTCATTCGATAGTGAAGCTTGATTCTCTTACTTTTAAAACAATTTTTCAATGTCCTGCTTTATTACCGTCAAGACGGTGCAAGACAGCGGCAGGACTTATTAAATTTTCCAGCCGCAGTTGCTTCTGCCAAAGCTGCTGTTTTAGCCGACTTTGCTCGGCTGTGCACGTATAAAGCTTATAGAAAATGCGATTGTCGGCGTTACGGAGATAAATGGTAAGAATTAAAGCTGCCGTAAAACAAAAAACAACAAAAGTAAAACAAAACCAGGACCTCATACAGCGTTATTGATAATTAATAACTGATAATTCAACAATCAATAAGCAACAATCAATCGATGTGCTTTATCGTGCCGGCATTTTCAAACGCATCCCAACGGAAAGATTATTTTCGCCGTTCAAAACACCGGCGTTTAGTTCTGCTATTTCGCTGCAGCGATTTCCATTTCCAAGCTGCTCGGCAGCAATCTGCCATAAACTATCGCCTTCCCGCACAACGTACTCATTGCTTTGCTCCGCCTGGCGACCATTAGCCTCAAGATGCTTCTTGCCGATAGAATCAACCTTCGTAAACTCCGTCCCGGAAAGAACGTTCACAATCTTGCCTTTGTCCGGCGCCGAAGCCAACAACTGCGGTATGACAAGCTTTTGCCCGACACTGATTTCATCAGGCGACTTCAATAACTTGCGATTGGCGTCGAATATCCTGGCGACATTTACTTTTTTGCTGCCCTGCTGGGAGCCATAACATTTTCTGGCTATACTGGCAAGGCTATCACCTTTACTGACGACATAGATTTTTGAAAGAATTGCCTCATCCGATTCGGTCTTTTGACCTTCATCTTTTGCCGCCACCGCCTGTGCGGCAGCAGCAACAATCGTTTCCAACGCCGTATTCTCTTTTACAACTAAGACACTTTTCGGCACTGCCGTCGTAGGGAGAACATCCTGGTTGCCTGTGGAAGGCAGCTCAACCTGCGCGGTCTTTTTTTCAACTGCTCCTCTCAGGCTGATAACCCCACGCTCCTTGGCTGCGATAGCCGGCGGATTATTCTGCAAACTAACCATATTGGTAGTCAACTGATTGTTGCTTCCTTTTTCATGAAAGCTCGGCATCCCATTAATTATAAGTGCAATTATGAATATAAAGACCAAACCTAACAGTAACCCAATTTTAGCGTCGGAAGCCATAACGAAACTCCTTTTTCCTTTTTTAGTATCCTACGATTTTTGAGCTATTCTTAACTTTGCGCTTCTTGCTCTTGCGTTTCCTGCGATTTCCTGCCGCGACGGCACAATCGGCTTTTTTGTGATGTCGGAGTAAATGTTCTCCTGTTTATTTTGCTTAAAACTATTTTTAACTAACCTGTCTTCCAAACTATGATAGCTAATGACCGCTACCTGCCCTTTTTTCTTTAGCAGCCCAGGCACTGAACTAAGCAGCTTTTCCAGGTTTTCCAGCTCATTGTTGACAGCAATTCGCAGGGCCTGAAAGGTTCTGGTTGCCGGATGTATTTTGGTCTTTCCTTTCCCCGCCGGCCTGTAAAGCGCTTTACAAACTACAGCTGCCAACTGGCCGGTTGTGGTTATCGGCCGACCCTGACGATACCCAACGATAAACCGTGCAATCCGCCTTGAGGCCCTGTCCTCACCAAACTTGTAAATCAAATCAGCCAAGGCTTTTTCATCTGTTTTATTAACTATATCGGCAGCGGTGGTCTTTAATCTTTCGTCGATTCTCATATCGAGGGGCGAATCCATCTGGAAACTCAGCCCCATCCCGGCGTCAGCCAACTGCGACGAGCAGAGACCCAAGTCAGCCAATATAAAATCGACCTTTTCTATACCCTGCTCGGAAAGCTGCTCGCCTATCTGGGAAAAATTGGCACGAATCAAAATAACCCTGCAAAGAAGGTTCTTTAATTTAAAATGGGCCCTTCGGATAGAATCTTTATCGACATCCAGGCCAATGAGAACACCCTCAGGGCCCAAATTCCTGCCGAACAGGAAACTGTGACCTCCTTGTCCGATGGTCGCATCGACCATTACCCCATCCGTGGGCAAATGTATCCGTTCGGCCAACGTTTCTGCAAGAACAGGAATATGCTCTGCTGCCGAACTATTCACTTCTAAATCAGCAAACCCCATACAGGGTCCGGTATCCATATATAGTGCATAATGTTTAGTTTTTCTTTCTAAACACTATACATCGATTTCAGCTTACGGCCAAGACATTTCTGCGGGTCTTAAGCTTTTTAACGGCAGACGAAAATTCAATGCTGGAAAAAAGCTTGTCGAGTTTTTTGAGCCGTTCCAACCGCTCGGCAAGAATTTCCAGCGAGGCAAGGGTTTGTTCGTCAACCGCCCGCTCCCCTGTAAGCCCCTTTTCCACAATCCGACAATGATTCAAATCCATTCCAATCATTTTTGCCTCCACCTCAGAATCAAAGTTCCCTGCTTTCCTTTTGCAAGACAACCTGTCTTGCCTGTGACATCTGTTTCTGGTATTGAGCCATATTATCCGTGAGATACTGTTCCCAGTTTTCGCTGTTCCACAGCTCGATGTGGTCTCTGACACCGATTAGGGTAACTTGGTCTTTCAAACCGGCCCTTTTTCTCAATCTCTCGTTCAAAAGCAAGCGCCCCTGATTATCAAGCTCTATTTTGCTCGCTAAAGCAAAGCTCATCCGCTCAAACCCCACAGCTTCATCAGGTGCAGTAGTCCCGGGTGCAATCGCAAGGGCAAGACGCTCAAAATATTTTTCAGGATATAAACAAAGTATGCCGTTGGCACCGAGGACAAGATAGAAATTGCTGCCGTGCTCCTCGGCATCAATCTGGCTCCTCAGCTTATTCGAGATGAGCACTCTGCTCTTGTCGTCGATTATGTGTTCATATTCGCCTGTTAACAAAAGCATGGCATTTGTCCCACTAAGATAATTAACAATGGGAAATCCTACCACTCTTTCCCACCAAGTCAATACGCAAGTTCTTTTTTTTCAAAATTTTTACAAAATTTTATTATAGGACTACGGCTAAAAATCCATAATCCCTGTAGTTCAATGCGCTTAGAGGAAAAATCCGCTTCGCATTTAGGCTGAATATTTTTTTAAGCATGCGGAGCGATTTTTTCACAGGTGCGTACGTAGTTTCAGTGTTTGGACGCAAGGGGTAAAAGTTGCGGAATTGTAGAAAAGGCTGAGAACAAATGATAAAAAAAGCGGGTGATGGGAATCGAACCCACATGGCCAGCTTGGAAGGCTGGCGCTTTACCACTAAGCTACACCCGCAAGTTTACTATTTACTATTTACTATTTATTATTTAATATCCGTTTTTAAATTGTAAATAATCAATAACCAATAGTCAATCATTATGAGTATAGCAGATATAGCTAAACAAGCCAAAAAAGCCGCAATCCAACTATCGGCGGTTAAAACCAGTGTTAAAAATGCTGCTTTAACTGAGATTGCCAAGGCATTAAAGCAAAACGCCGGCAAAATCATCTCCGCCAACAAGAAGGACCTGGCTGACGCTGAGAAGAATAAACTTTCCGCCCCCCTGCTGAAACGTCTTAAGTTCGATGAGAACAAAATAGCTGACGCTGTTGCCGGCATTGAGAGTCTTATTGAATTGGACGACCCTGTCGGCAAGACCCTCTCGGCTACCGAGCTTGATAAAGGACTGGAACTTTACAAAGTCAGTTGTCCGATTGGAGTAATCGGGGTCATTTTTGAATCCCGGCCCGATGCGCTTGTTCAAATATCAACGCTTTGCTTAAAAAGCGGCAATGTCGTGCTGCTGAAAGGCGGAAGCGAAGCACAGAATACAAACAAGAAATTAGCTGATACAATCAGAGAGGCCGGCGAAAAGGCCGGTTTGCCGAGAGGATGGCTGGGGTTGATGGAAACCCGCGCTGAGGTCGCAGAAATATTGAAAATGGAGAAATACATTGATTTGCTCATACCCCGCGGCAGTAATGAGTTTGTCCGGCATATAATGGACAATACCAATATTCCCGTCCTCGGACACGCAGAAGGAATATGCCACGTTTATGTTGACGGTGATGCTAACTTGGATATGGCCGTAAAAATCACTATCGATTCCAAGTGTCAGTACGTCGCTGTCTGCAACGCGGTTGAAACATTGCTGGTCGACGCAAAAATTGCAGAAAAATTCCTGCCGAAGGTTAAAGCAGCTTTGGAAGAAAGGAATGTTGAAGTTCGCGGCTGTGAAAAAACCCGTGCAATCATCAAGGTCAAAGCCGCCGCAGAAAAAGACTGGTCAACGGAGTATCTCGATTATATTATCTCGATAAAGGTTGTGAATGGCATCGATGAGGCCATTGAGCATATAAATCGTTACGGTTCACACCATACCGATGCGATTATTACCACCAACAAGGAAAAGGCCAAAAAGTTTATGGACTTAGTCGATTCTGCGAATGTGTTCTGGAACTGCAGCACTCGTTTCAGCGATGGTTTTCGTTACGGCCTTGGTGCCGAAGTCGGAATAAGCACCAACAAAATCCACGCCCGCGGCCCCGTCGGCTTAGAAGGGCTCGTAATTTACAAATGGAAGCTTTTGGGCAGCGGGCAGATTGTGGCCAGCTATTCCGGCAGCAACGCAAAAAAATTCACCCATAAAAAGCTGATATAGGCCGCAAGTAGCATGCTTGACTTATCCAAAAAAAGATACAGATTAAGAATCGTAATTCCAGCTTACCCGGCTTTTAACATCTATTCCCATATCGCCAAAAAAACTACGGCTCTGGGACCGGTCTGCGTCGCTACGGCAGCCAACAAAATGGGAAAATGGGACGTTGAGGTCATCGACGAAAATAACCTCGGCCGATTCGGCCCCAAGGCAAGCACGGGCGGCGGGGCCGACCACGAATTACTGCAGAGAGATAGACCGGCGGACGTCGTCGGTTTTTACGGCGGCCTGACCAGCACCATACCCAGAGTCTATCAAATAGCCCGTTTCTATAAGAATATGGGCATTGTTACCATCGCCGGCGGCCAGCACTTTATTGAAGAAAACATCGCCGAGGCATTGTCTTCCGGCATAGACTACATCGCTATCGGCGAAGCAGAAGAAACAATCACAGAACTTCTCAGTATGATAGAAGGCCAAAAAGAGCCGAGCCACATCAACGGCTTGGCTTATCTGAAGAACGGCGAGGTCTTTATTACGGAAAAAAGGCCTCCGATTACGGATTTTGAAAAACTGCCGCTGCCTGATTTCTCTCTCGTGCGTTATGCCAAAATCAAAATTTATCCCGTGGAAAGGATTCGCGGCTGCGGGATGGATTGTGAGTTCTGCACGGTCAAAGGCAAACCCCGGCCGGCCACTCCTGAACGACTGTTCGAGCATATCCGCTCTCTGGTCGAGAACAGGAACGCGAAGCAATTTTTCATAGTGGATGACCTTTTCGGCCAACAGCGAGATGAAACGATAAGGTTCTGCAACATGCTCGGTGACTACGAAAAAAGCATCAAGATAAGACCGAGCATTACCGTTCAGATAAGATTAGACAAAGCCAAAGACACTGAGCTGCTTTCTGCGATGCAGCGGGCCGGCATTGAGACGGTTGCTATAGGATTCGAATCGCCTATCGAGGAAGAACTCATCGCGATGAATAAGCGCGTGCGGTGCGAGGAGATGGTATCACTAGCGAGGACATTTCACGAATTCGGATTCCTCGTTCACGGCATGTTCATCTTTGGGTATCCGCTAAAGACAGGACAGACCTTTGAAATGCCCGCCGGCGAACGTGCCAAGCGTTACAGATATTTTATCCGCAGGGCCAAAATCGATACGGTGCAGGTACTGCTGCCCGTTCCCATGCCCGGCACCGAGTTATGGCACCGCCTGCAAGAGCAAAACAGAATTTACCCGCTATCGGACATAGGCTGGGAGTACTACGACGGCAATTTCCCCGTCTTCGAGCCGGATGAGCCGCTGACTGCAAAGCAGATACATCGCTGCGCCAAGAAAATCATGGGCCGCTTCTATCAGTTCAAGTATATGTTCCTTGTGGTGCTGAATATATTTTCTTTTCCCGCGTTGATTTTCTTTTTCCACAACATCCGGTTCGGCTGGAGAAGGTGGTACCGCAACTGGCGCAACTACCTGATTCGTTTTGTCGGCTGGATAACCTTCCGAAAATGGACCATCGCGTTCAAAAAAAACAACTTTCTGCAAAAATTACGAGACGCACAGCATCACCTGAGAACCAACTCAAAATAACTCGTCCG
>CAIYOL010000335.1 GCA_903927855.1 uncultured Planctomycetota bacterium | reverse complement strand
GGTTCATAAATCGGAGTAGTAACAAGAGCTTCTATCAGTGTATGCGCTGGCGGGAGTTTTTTTATTTCGGCGTTTAAGGAAGGCAATTTATAAGAAATAAATGGCATTGTTGCTTCTTCCTCCCTTTCAATATGGATACATCCATGCCTTGCTATTTGCAAGCGTTGGTGCTATTATTAAAACTATTATAGGAGATAACACCAATGCCTAAAATTCCCACTATTATTCCGATTACCGATCTTCGCCAGGATGCAACGTCAATTGTAAAACGTGTGGCTAAGTCGCGGGGGCCTATTATTATAACACAGAGGGGCCGGGCGGCCGCTGTGATGGTCAGTATAGCGGACTATGAACATTCCCAGCATGAACTTGAGCTTTTACGGCTCCTTGCTCGCGGTGAAAAAGAGATCGAAGCCGGCAAAGGCCATGACCTCAACGATGTTCTCTTAGAGGCCGACATCCTGTTGAAAGAGTTGCAACGGTGAAAGTCCGTTTTACGTCTTCGGCTAAAGCACAGTTCCTTGACGCCATCGCATACATATATCGTGAGAACCCATCAGCGGCAGGTGCCTTCCGAAACAAGGCGGAAAAAGTTCTGTCGAGACTTCATAAGTTCCCGCTATCCGGCAGGGTGTTGCCGGAATTTCCTGACATGCCTTTCCGGGAGGTTATTGTTGCCCCCTATCGGTTTTTTTACCGCGTAAAGGGGAAGGTCGCCTGGATTGTGGCCGTTTGGCATAGCGCTCAACTACCGGAAGATCCACATGGCCCCGGAAGTGCCTGACAAAGCACTTCACCGAGGCATGGAACCGGTCAAAAACAAAGACCCCAAACTCTCCTCATAACAGCAGTCCTCTTTAGTGACACACCCCCTCTTTAACGTGTTGCGTCACCATAACAGTCGGGTCTCAGCGTGCAAAAGCTGAAGCAGGCCGTTCATGCGGCATTCACGCTCCATTAATTGGGGACACTAAAAAAACAAGAGTCTTTATTAGGATAAGGAAGATCATTACGATAATTACTTTTTACAAATCATTCGGGGTGAGACCGGTATGTTTGGCGATTCGTGCAAGCATGCGAGGACCAATTTCATCCCTATCATGAAATGCAAACACATAGTCAGGCCATCCAGGTCGTGACAGGACTTTGTGTGAAGTTCCTGATTGTCTCTTGATAGTCCAGCCAACATTCAATAAGGCCGACAGCACTCGTTTGGCTTTGACAGATGGCCATTGACTCATGCTGATACCGCAAAAACTTCTGTCAGTTCAGGAATACTCTCTCCGTGCTCAAGACGATCCGCCATCACTCGCAATGCCAGAGCTTCAACTTTGGCAATAGCTTCCTCACGTGTTTTGCCGTATTTCATAACCCCGGGCAAATCTGGTATCTCTGCAATCCATCTACCATCATTTTCTTTTTCTATTTCAATTCTCATATAATAGCCCTCAAATCATAGATTGCGTTTATATTTCAATTAGTTAAGAAACTGTGTTCAATATTAATTTAAAACAAAATC
>CAIYOL010000334.1 GCA_903927855.1 uncultured Planctomycetota bacterium | reverse complement strand
GGAGCAGGTCGATGCCCTTTAGGCCCATTGCCGCGCATATATCGCAGAATTTTTCAAGCGGTATCTTGTTGTAGCACCATCGGCTGACCGATTGGTTTATCCGGCCGTTTTTGACCACCCGTTTAATCTCGGCGGCCCCGAGCGAATTCAGTTTTCCACTGGTAATTGCTGCTGCGATACCGGCAGCGCCTGCTAAAATTTGACGTCGTGAAATACCGTTTTGTGATGGCATAGTTTGTCCTTTCTATCTGACTGTTAGTTTCTTCCGCACAGGATACACGAGAGTGGCGAAATGTCAATGCGGGAAAGGACGCCGGTTAAAACTCGATGCCACGGCGGGCGATGGTTCCCTTGTCGAACGGGTGCTTTATATTTTTCATTTCGGTAACGAGGTCGGCCATTGCAATCAATTCTTTCGTCGCCCCCCGGCCCGTCAGGACAATCTCGACCCGGCTGTCACGTTTTCCGATGAGTTTTTTTACGTCTTCCAGCTTCGCCAACCCTTTTGACAGGCAATACACAATCTCATCGAGTATCAGGACATCGTAAAATCTCTTCGCGGCAGTTTCTGTAAGCCGGTCGAGTGTCTTGTGAATGGCTGCCTGGGTTGCGGCAACCACCTTTGGGTCTTTTGGCGATTTCGCCATATCCCAGGGAATATCCATTGTCTCGACCTTTATCTTTAACCCGCTTATCTGCAGCGCAAAGCGCTCTCCGCTTTCCAGAGAATCGGGTTTAAGGAATTGATATATCAGGACCTTGCTGCCCTGTCCGATTGCGCGGAGAGCTAAGCCGAAGGCCGCGGTCGTTTTGCCTTTGCCGTCCCCCGTATAAATCTGCACAAGTCCCTTTTCGAGCATAGCAATATCATACGCCTAATTCCCAAAAGTTGAAAATCAAAAAAACGTGCAGATTAGCTAACAGCCCCCAGTTTGTGCCCTGAGCCGAGGGAGTAGAGGCGTTGTTGGGGTTTGGGATTGACGTGGGAGCAGACGACCTGGCCGACGAAGGTGATGTGGTCGCCGGTGGGGATTTGCTTAACTAATCGACATTCGAAATTGGCAACGGCGTCGGCGAGAAGAACCGAATCAATCTTTTTAGCTGGCGTGGTTTTGCAGGCAAACTCTTTTAGTTTGTTGGTGTCTCTGCCTGAATGTGAGCCGAAGAATAAGGCGGCTTTGGCCATATCGGAGGAGGGGTAAACGAGCGTAAAACACTTTGAATGGCGGATGCATTTGACAGTGTAATGACCCTTATAGACGCCGATTGCCATCATCGGGGGGTCGCCTGATGCAATCATTGTCCAGCCCAGCGTAACGGGGTTGGCCTTGCCGTTTTTATCCTTCGCTATTGCGATAACGACCTGTTCAGGGTATTTGGTTTTTAAGGCCTGCTCGAATTTGACCTGCTTTTGCATTGTTTCACCTCGCAACCCCCCAATAAATTGGGGGGCTA
This sequence comes from uncultured Planctomycetota bacterium, assembly GCA_903927855.1. Lineage (GTDB taxonomy): Bacteria > Planctomycetota > Phycisphaerae > Sedimentisphaerales > Anaerobacaceae > CAIYOL01. The sequence continues at coordinate 247 of CAIYOL010000334.1, read as the reverse complement.
AATTCGGCGGGTTAAAACCCGCCCTACAAATTCGTAAACGATATTGACTCGCAAATACATCACTGAAGATTATAATACCGGTATCAATTACGACAAAGAGGAAATATGGACACGATAGGATTTATCGGTGCGGGGAATATGGCGGAGGCCCTGATAAAGGGCGTAATCGAATCCGGAGTTTTTCGCCCTGCCGATATCCTGATAAGCGATATACGCGCCGAGCAGGTTGAAGCCTTAAAGAAGCGGT
>CAIYOL010000333.1 GCA_903927855.1 uncultured Planctomycetota bacterium | reverse complement strand
GGCAGCTGGGCACCGCAGGAAAAGCTGGTTGCATCCGATTATGATATCGACGACCGGTTTGGTCAGTCCGTTTCTATCAGCGGCGATTGTGCCGTCGTGGGGGCCTGGCTCAATGATGCATGTGGAGTAAACGCCGGCTCGGCTTACGTATTCTATCGCAACGAAGGTGGCACAAACGTCTGGGGCCAGCTGAAAAGGCTGGACGCCGCCGATGCCGCAAAACAGGACAGGTTTGGCTATTCTGTTTCTATCAACGGAGAATATGTTATCGTAGGAGCGATTGGAGATGACAGCTACAAAGGCTCGGCCTATATATTCAGGTATAAAGATTCTGACTGGACACAGCAGGCGAAGCTTACCGCCAGCGATGGCGCCTCATCGGACAAGTTTGGCACTTCTGTTTCCACTGATGGGTACCATGCGATTGTAGGGGCCCGTTTGAATGATGAAAAGGGCGAAGATGCCGGCGCCGCGTATATATTTGAACCTAATAAAGTTGACCCCAATAACTGGGACCGCAAGGCAAAGCTGACCGCCTCCGATGCCAATGCCAATGATTATTTTGGCTATTCGGTTGCTATTGGCCAAGGCCACGCCCTCGTGGGTGCCTACGGCAATGATGACAACGGCAGCAGCTCCGGCTCTGCATATATATTTGAACCTAATGAAATCAATCCGGACAATTGGAACCAGAAGGCAAAGTTAACTGCCCCTGATGCCAATGCCGGTGATTATTTTGGCTTCTCCGTTGCTGTCGGTATCGGCCGACGGGCTATTGTCGGAGCGCATGGTAATGATGACAGCGGCAGCGAGTCCGGCTCGGCTTATATACTTAAATTATGTCCTGATGCTGATCTCGATGGCGATTGCATCGTAACATTGAATGACTTGGCCGTCCTTGCAGAGGACTGGCTTTTGCACTAACCAACATTGGTAGAGAAGTAACTATTGAATTGATCCCCCCCCTTCTTTAGTGATTGACACAACAACGCTAAAGGAGAAGAAAGCCGGAAGGTAAATTCCCCTTCCGGCTTTAATTTTTTATATTGTCTCACCGCACTGTATTAATCTTTGCAGGAGACTGTCCGCTGCGATGATTATGATTTCCTGAACACCGCAACGACGTTTTCAACTTCGACCACAAACAGACGATTATCGCCTTCGAAGTCGACCGGTATGGCGCCTTTGGGATTGAACAGCACCTTGTCATATTGACGCAGTGGTATGTCAGGCGAGTTTTCGACCTCAGCGGAGATAGATACGATTCGGCCGGTTATCGTCGGAATTTCTATATTGTCCGGCAGCTTGATTCCGCCCTTGGTCTCTTTCTTGTCTTCATCTTTGCGAATCAGCACGCGTTTGCCTATAGGCTCAACCGTCTCGAATGTCTCTGCTTTGATTTGCTCTTTTTTGGTCATCTTGCTATAGATTCTATAGGATAATTCGTTTCGAATTCAATAATTATACCAACTAAAAACAGATTTTGTTCGCCGATTTTTGATTTTGTGCAGGCTGTTTTTATTCTCGACGGCTGCTCTATACTTTAACTTTTGATTTTTTCCTGCCGAGGATTTGGTCTGTTTCATCCGGTGACTTCGGGGGCCACGACCCTTCCGCCTGCAATTTTTTCAGGTTCTCCAGTTGCTTGATGCTGACGATTGTTCTGCATTTCGGAAACCTGTTGCATCCCAGGAAAGGCCCTCTTTTGCTGTCCCGCACTACCAGTTCGCCTTCCTTGCACTTGTAGCACTTTACCCCTGTCGGCTCAGGCGGTTTTCTCGGCGGAAGAACGTTACCCTCCTTATCCAGCTTCAATATAGTTTTACAGTTCGGATAATCACTGCAGCCCAAGAATGGTCCGAACCGGCCGTGCCTTTCAACCATCGCCTTCCCGCAGACAGAACACTTATAACTGCTTACCTTCTCTTCGACCATCTTGCCGTCTCTGTCGCACGGGCACGCAAATTTGCATTTCGGGTAGTTTGAACAGCTCAGGAACCTGCCGTTTTTGCCGAATCTGTAAACAAGCTCTTTCCCGCACTTGGGGCATTTATATTCGCTGGGCGTGACCTCCGCTTTGGCATGTTTCATCTCCGCCGCTGCTGTTTCGATGGTCTCCTTGAATGGGCCGTAAAACTCTCTCAGGACACCGATCCAGTCTAAGTGCTGTTCTTCAATTTTGTCTAATTCCTCTTCCATATAACGCGTAAAGGCAATGTCCATTATTTTCGGAAAATATTCGTTGAGCTTGTCGGTGACCACTTCGCCAAGGTCGGTAGCGAAAAACTTTTTCTCTGTTTGCTCGACATACCCGCGCTCCTCGATGGTGCTGATGATTGTAGCGTAGGTGCTTGGTCGACCGATGCCCTCTTTTTCGAGCGCCTTTACCAAGGATCCTTCGGTATATCGGGCAGGCGGCTTGGTAAAATGCTGTTCGGCTCTTTTTTCCACCACCGCCAAATCCTGGTTTTGTTTCAGAGGAGGCAGTTGTTGCAGGTTTGACGGCGTCCCCCACATTCTGCTGAAACCATCGAATATCATAACCCGGCCCGTTGCTCTGTACCAGTACCGCCCACCCGATGTCTCCGCCGTGATGTCCAGTGTTGTCTGCTCCCACTTCGCCGAAGCCATCTGGCACGCCACAAACCGCCGCCACACAATGTCGTAGAGTTTGTATTGCTCAGTCGTTAAAAACTGCTTTAAATCCGACGGCGCAAAATCAACGTCCGTCGGGCGGATGGCTTCGTGTGCCTGCTGCGCGCCTTTCTTTGAAGCATAAACATGTGCTTTCTCAGGCAGATAATTATTGCCGATATTTTTACTGATATAATTGCGCGCCTCTTGTACGGCTTCGCCTGATAGATGTGTGCTGTCTGTTCGCATATAGGTGATAAGTCCCAGATGTCCCATCGACCCCAAATCAATTCCTTCGTATAATTGCTGTGCCACCCGCATCGTTCTCTTCGTTGCGAAGCCTAATTGATTTGCAGCCGTCTGCTGCAGCGTCGAAGTTATAAAAGGCGCCGGCGGATGTGACACCGATTCTTTCTTTTCTATAGCGGCAACCTTGAACTTTGCCTCCTTTAACGCGCCGAATATCTTCTCCGCCTCTTCTTTCGTCGATGCCGTGAATTTCTCATCGCCGACCTTAATAAGGTCTGCCTTAAAAGCGTTATGCTTTATTAGCCATTCATTTTGTTCCGCTATGGTAGGGGGTTTATCGCTCTCGGTTTTTGGCGTTACAAAATTTATCCATTCCTGCCGATAGTCGCTTCGTAAATCGGTGGTAAAAACTGCAGGGATAAGCCAGTATTCTTTTGGTTTGAAAGCACGGATTTCCCTCTCTCTTTCGACTATTATTTTGACCGCGACCGATTGCACCCGTCCCGCGGAAAGTCCCCTGGCGACTTTTTTCCACAGCAGGGGGCTTATCTGATAGCCGACTATCCGGTCGAGAATTCGTCTCGCCTGCTGCGCCATGACCTTGTCCATATTAATCCTGCCAGGTTCGGAAAAGGCCTGCTTTATCGCCGATTGCGTTATGGCATTGAAAATCACGCGGTAGGTCCTCTCCTCCGGCACGCCGAGGACTTGCGCCAGGTGCCAGGCGATTGCCTCACCTTCGCGGTCAAGGTCTGTTGCAAGATAAAGGTCTCGGCACCCTTTTGCCGCTGCCTTTAACGATGCTACCGTTTTTTTCCTGTTGGCTGTTATCTCGTAGGTCGGCTCAAAATCGTTCTCTATATCAACGCTTAGCCCTTTTGAAGGCAGGTCTCTAACGTGCCCCATTGATGCCTTTACTTCGAAGTCAGACCCCAGATATTTATTTATCGTCTTCGCCTTCGCAGGCGATTCCACAATCACTAACGATTTTTTATCATTTGTTTTAGCCATAAGGAAAACTTGTTTTTAAGCTGCTAAATACTCTTTATCGTGTATTAGTCGATGATTCCTTAACAAAATTTGTAAACGGCTCAACCGCCCAGAGCAGCGCCGAAGTATGGACAAATACAAATCAAAGCCGGTATTGTCAAGGGAAAATAGTTTCCTTGTAGTTTAGTCGTCGGCGGTATTTATCTACCGAAGCCTTGGCGAAGGCGGACGCTGACGATTAAATAGGTTAATGTCTTTTGAGTAGTTTCCCTAATTGCGGTTTAAGTTTTCGAATGGCGCTGCCGCGGTGTGAAATCGCGTTTTTCTCTTCACGGGTCAATTGCGCAACGCTTTTTTCCAATTTCGGCACAAAGAAAATCGGGTCATACCCGAATCCGTTGGTTCCCATCTCCTTTTCAGCTATGACTCCTTCGAGTTTTCCTTCCGTCTCAATCAGAATTTTTTCTGGGTCCGCCAGACACAGACAGCATACAAACCTTGCCGTCCTTTTCTCTTTTGGTGTTACTTCAAGCAGTTTCAGTGTTTTAGCCATATTTTTATGGTCGAGCAGTTGTTTGTTTTTATCTTTCGCGCCTGAGAATCTCGCACTTTTTACCCCCGGCTCGCCTCCCAGCGCATCGACCACTAATCCCGAATCATCCGCTATTGTCCACAGCCCCGTTTGTTTCGCATACCCGATGGCCTTCTTGCGTGCGTTCTCTGCGAAAGTCTCGCCGTCCTCTTTTATTTCTTTTACATTCGGAAAGTCGGATAGCCCCACCCACTCAACATCCAAATCCAGCATCGCCCTCAGCTCACCAATCTTCCCCGGATTTGTACTGGCTACGAGAATTTTTCGTTTCATCTAATTAGTATTTCATCAGCTCATTAGTTTCTTGAGCAGTGCCCGCTGGAAGTGCAGGCGGTTTTCGGACTGGTCGAAGACAACCGAATTTTTCGACTCGACAACCTCATCGCTAATCTCAAGCCCGCGATACGCCGGCAGACAGTGCATAACCTTAACGCTGCTCCCCGCCAGTTTAACCAATTTGGCGTCGACCTGAAAACCCTTGAATACCTTAATGCGTTTTTTCTTCTCGCTCTCCTGCCCCATACTTACCCACGTATCGGTGTAGATTATATCAGCCTCGCTAACGGCCCGTTTCGGCTCATTCACCTGCTCGACGCTGCCTGCTGCTATCCGCTCCGCAGTCTCGATTGTCTCCGCGTCAAGCTCATAACCTTTCGGCGAAGCAACGACAAGTTTCATCCCCAGCTTCGCACACGCAAACGCCAGCGACCGTGCCACATTGTTGCCGTCCCCGACATACGCAACCTTGACGCCTTCGAGTCGCCCGAGATGCTCTTTTATCGTCAGCACGTCCGCCATCGCCTGGCACGGATGCGACCAGTCCGTCAGCGCATTTATCACCGGCACCGTCGCAAATTCCGCCAGTTCGACAACAGTGCTGTGCTCGAATGTCCGCGCCATTATGCCGTCCACGTATCGGCTCAGCACACGCGCCATATCTTTGACTGGCTCGCGCTTGCCGATGCCGCCGATATCTTCCGGCTTAACGTAAATCGCGCTTCCGCCGAGGTCCGTCATCGCAACGTGGAAGCTGATTCGCGTCCGCAGGCTCGGCTTCTCGAACAGCATCGCCAGAACCTTCCCTGCAAGACACACGTCTCGCCCGCCGCCTTTGTACAATTTCTTCAGCTCCGCGCTTTCGTCGAGCAGCTCTCGCAATTCCTCAGCCGAACATTCATTTATCGAGATAAAATTTTTCATTTTCCGCTTTCGGTCAAAACATTATCAATAATATCAACCGCCGCGTCTATCTCTTCTTTCGTAACAATCATCGCCGGCATCAGCCGTAGGACGCTCTCGTTTGTGCAGTTTATCCGTAGCTCTTTCTCCAGACACTTTTCGACTATCTCCTTGCCAGGGCCTTTCAACTGAAGGCCAATCATCAAACCGATTCCGCGAACGTGGTCTATAATAAAATGCTTCTCTTTCAGTTCGTTGAGTTTCTCCTTTGCGTATCGCCCCATATTGGCCGCATTTTCCAGCAAGCTATCTTCTTCTATCGCCTCAATTACTGCAATCCCCGCCGCGCACGCCAGGCAGTTGCCGCCGAACGTCGATGCATGTTTGCCCGGAACTAACTTCGCCGCCAGCTCTTCCTTGGCCATCATCGCTCCTATTGCCACGCCGCCGCCAAGTGCCTTTGCCAGCGTCATAATGTCCGGCTCGACATCGAAATGCTGGTACGCGAACCATTTTCCCGTCCGGCCCATTCCCGTTTGCACCTCATCGAGTATCATCACTGCTCCCTTTTCATCGCACAAACTCCGAATCGCCTGCAGATACTCCTTAGTGGCGACATTTATGCCGCCTTCGCCCTGAATCGGCTCGACCATTACCGCCGCGACCTCATCGCTGAACGCCGACTCCAGTGCTTTGATGTCATTGAACGGCACATAAACAAATCCCGGCAGCAGAGGCAAAAACCCCTCATGATATTTCGGCTGCGCCGTCGCCGTCACCGTCGCGAAAGTCCGCCCGTGAAAGCTCCCCTCAGCCGTGATGAATTTATATTTCCCGCCGCCAGCGTACAGCCGTGCCAGTTTAAGTGCTGCCTCGTTCGCTTCTGCACCGCTGTTGCAGAAAAAGCTCTTGCCTCCGAACGCCCGCTCGCTCAGCATCTTTGCAAGCTGTCCCTGCTGTTCGGTATAAAATGTATTATCGACGTGCAGCAGCTCACCCGCCTGCTTGCGAATTGCCTCAACCACCTTCGGATGGCAGTGACCTATCCCGCTGACAGCCCACCCCGGAAACATATCTAATATCTTATTCCCGTCCGCGTCAAAGCAGTAGCAGCCCTCACCGCGGACAATCACACGCCGCAGTCGGCTGTAATTGCCTATCACGTATTTATCGAACAAACCAATTGTCTCTTCGGTATTCATAATTCTCTTAACTCTTTAT
>CAIYOL010000332.1 GCA_903927855.1 uncultured Planctomycetota bacterium | reverse complement strand
ACTGCCTGCTGTTTTTGTATGCCGACCGGATTGAGGCGGCGAGGGATCCTTACGGCGTCAGGCCTTTGTGTATCGGTCAAACCGAGAAAGGCGCTTACGTTGTTGCCAGCGAAAGCTGCGCTTTCGATGCTATCGGAGTGAAGTTTCTTCGTGAGATTATGCCGGGTGAAATCGTTCGGATGGACAAAAAAGGCCTCTCCAGCAGATTTTTTGTTACGCCGGGCACTATTAAGCCAGCTCACTGTATCTTCGAGCATATTTATTTTGCCAAACAAAACAGCATGATTTTTGGTGAAAATGTGCACGAGTTCAGAAAAAAACTCGGCAGGCGGCTGGCAATAGAACAACCTGCTGATGCGGATGTTGTAATACCAGTGCCGGACTCGGGGACATCGGCGGCGATAGGGTACTCTCAACAAAGCAAGATACTCTTCGATATGGGGATGGTCAGGAGCCACTACATAGGTCGGACATTTATCAGCCCAGAGCAAAAGATGAGGGAGGTTGAGGTCAAACTTAAGCTTGCGGTGGTAAAAGAGGTTGTGGAAGGCAGAAGTGTTGTAGTGGTGGACGATTCGATAGTTCGCGGCACAACCACAAGAGGTAAGATTAGAGCATTGCGCCAGGCCGGTGCAAAAAAAATCCATATGCGAGCGAGCTGTCCACCAATCAGGCATCCCTGTTTTTACGGCGTAGACTTTCCAACCAAAGAAGAACTGCTGGCAAATAATCGCGACCTGAAACAAATTAAAGAATTTCTCGAAGTGGACAGCGTCGGTTATATGTCGCTGGAAGGATTGCTGTCCTGCGCAGCTTTGCCGGCGGATCACTATTGTACCGCCTGCTGGAGCAGCAAATACCCGATACCGGTTGATACTGCGGTGAACAAGTTCTCTTTGGAACATTATCAGATGCAGATGTTTGATGACGGGTCTCAGGCAAATGAGTAAATATATCAGCTATGAACAATCCGGCGTAAGCATCGATGCCAACGATGAGATGGTCGATAAAATCTATGGGTACGTTTCGAGTACCTATGGACCAAGGGTAATGGGTTCCAAATGGGCCTTTGCGGGGATGTTCCGGCTCGATTACGACGAAAGACTTTTCAAGAAAAATTACAAAAGTCCGGTTCTGGTTGCCTGCACCGATGGGGTAGGCAGCAAAGTTCAATTGGCCAGCAAAATAAAAAAATTCGACACCGTAGGGATTGATTTGGTGGCGATGAACGTCAACGATATGCTGGTGCACGGTGCCGAGCCGCTGTTTTTCCTGGATTATCTGGCTGTTCACAAGCTGGAGCCGGAAACAATAGCCGAAATGGTAAAAGGCGTTGCGGTCGGCTGCCGACTGGCTGACTGCGCGTTAATAGGCGGAGAAACTGCTGAAATGCCGGATACCTACCGTGAAAATGATTTTGATATGGCCGGGTTCGCCGTTGGAGTGGTTGAGCGGAAAAAAATCATCACCGGAAAAAACGTGAGAAAGGGCGACTATATTCTCGGGCTGGCCTCAAGCGGGCTGCACAGCAATGGTTATGCGCTTGCCCGCAATATCTGTTTTAAGAAAGGCGGTTTGAAAATGACCGATACGCCCGATGAACTCGACGGCGCCGTGCTGGGTGATTGTTTACTGGAGCCGACGCGAATCTATGTTCGGTCGATAGTCAAGCTGCTGTCCCACTACAAGGTCAAAAAAGTCGTTCACGGCATGGCTCACATTACCGGCGGTGGGCTGCCCGGGAATGTTTCGCGTGCGCTGCCTCAAACCTGTGATGCCGTGCTCAAAAAAGAAAGCTGGCCCAGGCAAAGGATATTCACATTTCTGCAGGCGAAAGGCCCCGTCGAAGAAGCTGAGATGTACAATGTCTTCAATATGGGAATCGGGTATGTATTGATAGTCGCCGAGGAATTCGCCGACTCAATTGCTGAGAAACTAACCAGCTACGGCGAGAAGGTCTATAACATAGGTAGAATCACAACCGGCACCGGAAAACTAGTTCTAAAATAACGACCACTTTCGCTGGAATAACGGATGAGTAAAACCTTCGGCAAGTTTGCCGCAGCAGCGGTTGTTTACGTCAGCTTCGCTGTCTATTTGTATCAGCCGCATTTCGACACATTCACAAAACTGCAATTTCTCATCCTCGTAAATGTCTGTCTGGCCTCTTTGGGATGTTTTACGCTAAGCAGGCGATGGGTGCCGAGCTTCCTTGGCTCATTGTTCGCGGGGGCCATTTACGGCTTCGGGCCTTTTGCGCTTGGGCTGGCTGGCTACCATCCGACAGCAGGTTTTCTGGCGGCGACTATGCCGTGGTTATTTTTGCCGGCTGCGTTCGGGCCTAAGGGAAAGTGGCAGTGGTTGAGGGTGCCGCTTGCAGCCCTGCCATTTCTGGTGATACTGCTGTTCTTTAGTGCATCTTCTCACTACAGACTGTTTGCAGTTCCAATGCAGACCCGGCTGCACTTGGCTGACCTTACGGGCCTGGCGGCGCCGCTTGTTACAACCCAGCAGGGGTTAACTTCGGTCGGGTTTTATCATGTCCCCGTAGCTGCGCTTGTGATGGGGTTCGCAATGCTCTTTGCCGCCCGGCGGCTCAGCGTACTCACAATCTTTTGTCTCGGAGTAATTCTGGCGACTTGTCAGCCGCTGCTTGGCGTAAGCCCGATTATCTGGCTTAGCTTCTCTGTATTATGCTGCTCGATTATCGCGGGCGCCGGCTTGCAGGGACTTTGCTCGGCTGGCCTTGCCGATAGAAGATGGATATTGCTGAGCATGGCCTTTATGGCAGGGCTTTCTATCGTAACACTGCTGCAGGCAACAAAATATTTTCAGGTTTTCGCCGGCTTCGGCGATGAATATGCAGCTCTCTTCCTGATGGATGCGAAAATGTACATAGCCGGAACAGTTGCGCTTTTAGCTGTATTTTTCATAGCACGCGCAAAGCTGCGACTTCACTGGCTGCGGTGGGCAGTCCTCGGCTCAGCAATTGCGGTGGACATCTTCTTCGGCGCAAGATTTGTGGTCGATAAGATGTTTTAGTCTCGCCGGGGGCAACCGGATTGACCTTAACGTTTTCTCCTCATCATCACCGCACCGAGACCGAGAAGTAAAAGCGTGGCGGGTTCAGGGGTTGGATTAGTAGGGTCTCCTACAGAAACGGCGTCTATATCTTCGCTATGAGAAAACCAACCTTCGCTAAAAAACAGAGAGGATGTATTCGCGACAGGGTCATATTCAACCAGGTCTCCGTCGAAGAAGCGTAAGCCGCCCAACTTCGCTCTACCCTTGGTGGATAATAGGATATGGCCATTTTCAAAGATTTGAACAGCATCGATATCTTCGCTATGAGAAAACCAACCTTCGCTAAAAAACAGGGAGGATGTATTCGCGACAGGGTCATATTCAACCAGGTCTCCGTCATTGAAGCGTAAGCCGCCCAGCTTCGCTCTGCCCGCGGTGGATAATATGATATGACCATTCGGAAGGATGTCAACGGCATCGATGTCTGCGTGATGAGAAGAAAACAGATCTTCGCTAAAAAACAGAGTGGCTTTGTCTATGACAGGGTCATATTCAACCAGGTCTCCGTCTCTGAAGACTAAGCCGCCCAGCTTCGCTCCGCCCGTGGT
>CAIYOL010000331.1 GCA_903927855.1 uncultured Planctomycetota bacterium | reverse complement strand
TGGGGTTGCGTTTACATCGCACCTTTCGAAATTCCATTGTCAGGGCATTATAGGTCAGCAGCGTGTCAGTCAACAGATTGCCGATACCCAGCAGGTATTTGATTGCCTCGGTCGCCTGGAGCGTGCCAATAACGCCGGGCAGGACGCCGAGAATTCCGGCGCGTGAAAAGAAACGCGCCAAATCCGCAGGCGGCGGCGAATGGAAAATGCAACGATAGCAGGCGGTTTTGCCGGGGATGACGGTCATCAGCTGGCCATCGAACCTGAGAACGCCGGCGTGTGAAAACGGTTTTTTTTCGAAGAAACAAGCATCGTTGATAAGAAACTTGGCGGGGAAATTATCTGTGGCGTCGATTACAAAATCGTATTCGCGAATAATTTTCCGGATGTTGCCGGCTGAAACCAGCTCGTGGTAAGTTTTAACGGTGACATCGGGGTTGATTGCCTGCATTTTGGTTTGGGCGGATTTGACCTTTTCGACGCCTAAGTCGGAGGTATGGTGAATGATTTGTCTTTGGAGATTTGTCAGGTCGACTTTGTCGGCATCGACGATGCCGATTGTGCCGATACCGGCAGCAGCCAAATAAACGGCAACAGGAGAACCGAGGCCGCCAGCGCCGACGAGGAGCACCTTCGATGAAAGCAGTTTCTGCTGCCCGGCTTCGCCGACCTGTCCTAACATTATATGCCGGCTGTATCTTTCTCTTTGTTCTTCGGTTAATGCCATTTTCGACCTTCCACAATCCGCTCGATTATATACCACTTTTGCCGAATTGCCAATTATCGCCTTCGATGTGAGAGAGCGTGAATCTGCCTTTGAGGAGTTTGCCGTCTAAGTCCAACTCAATTCGGTCTTCCTTCTGATTCGATATTTCATACGAGCCTGAGTCGGCTATTCGGACGCTGCCTCGGCCTTTTTTTACAGGGCCTTCGTAGGTGAGGAATTTCAGGGGGTGGTCGAAAATCTTTACGGCGCCGGCAGGGCACCGGATAAGCTCCTGCGGGGCCTTGTCGAGGCGGTAGGTCTGGAGGGCGTTGCCGATTTGGAGCATAAAGTCCCAGTGGACGTCCGAACCAGAGGAATGCTGCTGAACAACGAATTTTTTGTTTTCATTGGTCATTTTGATGTATTATAATATACCCGAAGAAAATCCGCCAAACAGATGGCGAGATAAATTTGAATAAGCCAGGGGAGCAAGCCAAAGGCAAGGCCAGCGGCAAGCTGAGAAATCGCCAATGAGACGATGACCCTAAGAACCTGATCAGGTTAAGACCTGCGAAGGAAGGCGAAGATGCGTTCGAAGCACTCCTTTTGCAGGGGTGCTTTTTTAGTTTCGGTGAGGTAAAAATGGAAGCTCTTAAAATAAACGGCGTTGAGAAACAGTTTCCCGCGGGGCAACTGCCATCGACCGTAGCGAAACTATTAGAGGCGCTAGACATCGAAGGGGCGACGGCGGCGGCTGAAATTGACGGCGAGATTATCGACCGTGAGAAGTTCGCGGAAACGAAACTACGCAACGGTCAAAGCATAGAACTGGTTCGATTTGTCGGAGGAGGATAACAGAATGGACAAGTTAGTAATAGCAGGGAAAAAATTCAGCTCGCGGCTGCTTGTGGGGACAGGCAAGTTCGCATCAAGCGAAGTTATGGCTGAGGCCCTGGAGAAGTCTGGGGCGGAAATCGTTACGGTCGCACTTCGCAGGGTGGACATCGAAAACAAAAACGACGATACACTACGGGCAATCGACGTTAAAAAATATCTGCTGCTGCCGAACACCTCCGGCGCGAGAGACGCTGAAGAAGCCGTGCGGCTGGCGAAACTGGCGAGGGCGGCGACGGGGATCAACTGGGTGAAATTAGAGGTCACGCCTGACCCGTATTACCTGCTGCCGGACCCGGTGGAGACACTGAAGGCAGCGGAGATTCTGGTCAAAGACGGATTTATTGTTTTGCCTTATATAAACGCAGACCCGATTTTGGCGAAGAAACTCGAGGACGCGGGGACAGCAACGGTGATGCCGCTTGCAAGCCCAATCGGCTCAAACCAGGGTCTTAAGACCCGTGCCGCTTTGGAAATAATAATCGAACAGGCGAATGTCCCCGTTGTAGTTGACGCGGGGCTGGGACTGCCGTCGCACGCGGCAGAGGCGATGGAGATGGGGGCCGATGCGGTCTTAATCAATACGGCGATTGCAACGGCGGCTGAGCCGGGGGAAATGGCTGCGGCTTTTAAGCTTGCGGTTGAAGCCGGACGAATGGCTTATAAAGCGGGCGCGGCAGCAGCAAGCAAACGGGCAAGCGCATCAAGCCCACTGACAGGTTTTTTGAGAAATGCTCAAAAAGAAGAATGATTAGCACGCAAAAACATTCAAGCGAAGTCAACAGCAGTGATGTTGAGCGGGCGATGAACTCCCCTGCCGGCAGTTACAGCCCGGAGAAACTGCTGGCGCTTATCTCGCCGGCGGCTGAAGATTACCTCGAAGAGATGGCACAGATGGCCCGGCAACTTACCGTACAAAGATTTGGAAAAACAATCCGGCTATATGCACCGCTGTACCTGTCGAATTACTGCATAAATAACTGCCTGTACTGCGGCTTCAACAAAGAAAACAAATATGAGCGGAGAAGATTGACCATCGAGCAGGCAATTGAGGAAGCGGATATTATTGCTGCGGAGGGATTCAGGGACATATTGCTTGTCAGCAGCGAGGACAGAGAATTCATCAGCACCGATTATCTTTGCGAGCTTGCGGGGAAATTGAGAGGCAAATTCAGCTCCATCTCAGTAGAAGTATATCAGATGACGACCGAGGAATACGCGAAGCTCTTCGCAGCGGGTATCGAAGGCGTCACCTTATACCAGGAGACATACGACCGCAATGTGTATCACAAATATCATCAAGCAGGACCCAAAGCCGATTATGACCATCGATTGGGCGCAGCCGACAGTATTGCACAGGCGGGGATGAGAGAAATCGGTATCGGAGCCCTGCTTGGTTTATCCGACTGGCGGCTTGAAACTTTAGCACTCGGTGAGCATGCGCATTATCTTATGAAGCGATACTGGAAATCGCGAGTGTCTTTTTCGTTTCCGAGACTGCGGCCGGCAAAGAACGTCGACCGAACGCAGTTTCGTTTCCTATCCGATAAAAATCTTGTACAAATGATAGTGGCGCTGCGACTGTGCTTTGCGGATGCGGGGATGGTGCTATCGACGCGGGAAAGGGCAGAGCTGAGAGACAATTTAATCGAAGTCGGGGTAACCAAAGTCAGCGCGGGCAGCAAGACCAGCCCGGGCGGATATTCACAAACGGCAAATGCGGTGGATTCGACGGGCTCACCACAGGTCGAGCAATTTGAAATTGACGACACACGCAGCCCAGCGGAAGTGGCGGAGATGATAAGGGCACACGGATTTGAGCCGGTCTGGAAAGACTGGGACAGCGCTTTCGTCAAACGTTAAGAGACAAGGGCGAGGGGGCGGGGACACATTTACTTATTAATATGTATGATTTTGGCGCCGTCGAAGCCGTTGAATTTCGTTGCAGAAGCGATGCTGTACGCACCGATGTTTTCGGTGTAGAGGAAATCGCCGATTTGAAGATTAGCCGGCAGATGCTCCGAGAGGGAGATTTTGTCGAAGCTGTCGCATGTGGGGCCGACGACGGTGCAGACCTCCTTTTTGCCGTGTCTGAAAGCATGGAATTTCGGGACCCAGTGGTCAAAAACCACCCCGGAAAATGTTTGATAGACGCCGTCGTTGATGTGGTAGAAGATTTTGCCGTCCCTGCGCGCTTTTCCGATGATTTCTGAAATAAGAGAAGCGGTTGTAGCAACCATAAATCGGCCCGGCTCAGCAATAAGCTCTGTATCCGGAGGGAAGAGCCGTTTACATTCCGAACGTATTATTTTGGCGAGCTGCTCGAAGCGAGGGGCGTGCGAATCATAGGGGACGGGGAATCCGCCGCCGATATCGACTATTCTTGTGTTATAGCCCTTTTTGCGGCAGTCGTTGAAGATTTCGGATGTTATATGCAGGGCGGATGAGTAATTATCGAAATTAGTGCACTGACTTCCGACGTGGAAGCTCAGCCCTTCGACGGTCAGTTTGTTATCGAAGGCTAAATTTATCAAATCCACTGCTTCTCCCGGCTCTGCGCCGAACTTTGAGCTTAGCTCTACCTGCGAGCCGATATCGGGGACTTTTAAGCGTAAAACCAGGCCGGCGGTCGGACAGAATTCTTTTATTTTCCTGACCTCGTCGGCGTTGTCATAGGTAACAAGCGGCTTATATTTTTTGATATTTTTTAAAGTTTGCCGGTCTTTGATTGTGTTGGAGAAGATGATTTTGTCCCAGATGAAAAAATATTTGTCGCTTTTTTGAAAATGCTTAAGGTACTTATAGACCTGCATAAACTCGTTGTAGGAGGCGACGTCGAAGCTGGCACCTTCCTTGAATAGCGTCTCGATTATTTCCTGATTCGAGTTGGCCTTTACCGCGTAATACGCCTGAACGTTGGGCAGGTTTTTCTTAAAGGTGCGGAAGTTGGCCCTTATTTTGTCGTGGTCGATAATAAATAAAGGCGTTCCGTGCTTTTGAGCTAATTTAATGAGTTCATTTTTCATAATTGGAGTAATAACAGATAGATGCCGTGTAATCAAGATTTTATTCGAGGGATTCGGAGCAGCAAAATTGGGTTCGCCCGCCAAACGTAGCGGCGGATAAATTTGGGTTTGATTGGGTTTGTTTTGGCTTTGTTTTTTCACTATCAAAGACCCCTGCTTTTTGTCATATTCCTTTGTTTTATAATGGGTTAGGTTCATTTTTGATTTTCTGAAAATTGGCTTTGTTTGACATAATTTATTCATAATTTCGTAGATTTTCCTGCTGTACATAGACAGTCTCCGTGTCCGCTGAAGCGGAGAAAAGAGAAAAAAACAGAATACAGAACAAAGCATACAAAACTCAGAAAACAGCAAGCATAAAAGTCAAAACCATAACAAAATCCACCCCGTCAAAAGCGAAAAAACGCTTTTTAATAGATTATTTGAATTGGCCTTCTGGCCTTAAGACGTGCCCGCCGGGGCGATATGCGTCCCTAAGGGACGGAATACCTTGCACTCTACTGAGTGCAGGATGGGTATTTTATCATATTTTGGGCGAAAGTCAATAAATATTTTGATTCATTGTTAGAGGTGATTAGGAGCTTCCTGCATTATCAGGACTGGTTTCCCACCACGAGCAATTTGTCAGCACATCCTTCATCGCAATTAGTTGGTGATTATGGTAACCCCTGATGAACAGCTTAAAGCCTGGAGCAATTTCGTATGGAAACTGGATAACTTTCTGGATCATCTGAGCAAAATCCTCACAAGCGGCAAGAGTCTTAGTGATAATATAAGCAATAACTGGCCTGAGCGACGCTAGCCTATTGGGAAGCATATGTTCTTCATTCCATACTCCAAATGACGCGAAGGGTTCTACATTAGCGGAAATAGCAAATCCTTTTTCAGTAACGAAGATGGAATTAAAATCTTTACCACTATGCACAACATTGTCCCTATACTGCCTCAGCATTTGAAAAAATGCCCCATGCCGATAATAAAAAGCTGCAAGTTTGGCCGGTACTTTAAATTTCGCCTGAATCGCCTCAACAGTCATTAACTGTTCCCCATGCAATACAACTCGCCCAAACGATTTTGGCAACTCGCGTTTCTTTATGCTCTTGTCAAAAAGAACGGTCTTCTGCCACAAAGCAGCAACCACCTCTTGCAAAAGATCGAAAAGACTGCGACAGACCCCAAAGATATATTCTAACTCTGTAGATGCAAATCTTCTGATTTCTGTACGTCTACGTTTATCGCTGGACGAGCGATGATAAAAGAGGTCAAATTTCTCTATTGATGCCCCCAGATTATGAATATCGTTACGAATTCCATCAATGAAATATATGGCATCTGCCCAGCACGCCCGTTGTGTCATGAAATTTAGAAAATCCAGATATATGTCGGTATCTTTCTCTGGCATTCGCGCGAAGTAGTCGGCTTCAGCAGGCTCGCCCTTAATCCGTATGAGCCCAGATGGTGATGGAAACCACATCTGCCACTCTCCCCCTTCAAAGAAAGTCAATGTAGTAAGGACTCGTCCCTCTAGATTTTTTGAATCTATGAAGGGAATCTTGACTAACTCTGATTGTGTTATTGTTGTTGATTTTGCCACGTTCTCCGCCGATTTTATCCTGCCATTATTACAATATCTGAGAAATACCTTTCTCGATTTTGGCAATCAATCCAAATCTTATCAACCGGCCTCGGAAATAGGCGGCTGTCCTTGTTTATCCCCGTTTTTTTGCAAACTACGTTTTCTAACTAAATGCCACAGTTTAATAATCCCGAATATAAGCAACGTATAAAATATAAACGAAAATACAAGTGCAGCATAGAATGGTTCTTCGCTGCACGGGCCGTGAGGTAGAAAACATATTAATGGTAACGCAAGAAAAAAACCGGGGACAGAAATTAAAGGAACACATATATCTAAAACTCCGCACCATTCATCAGGCGTTGGAATAATACATAAAATTCGTATTAATCCAACAATCATGATAAAAGGAACTATTGGTGCATAGCGTAGAGGTTTTAATCGACGAGAAAATATTACTGATAATATTATACATAAAATAAAAATCAATGACATCGGCAGGATAACCCACAAAACTGATTCTTTGAAATCCATATTAAAAGCTTTCCTTGTACCCTAATCTACACACTTTTTGCCTACAGCATTTTTTCACAGTTTCATTATAAGGCCCTTAAGTTTTTCGACTTCTTTATTATTTTCGAGATAAGACTCAATCAGTTTTTTACGAAGTTCGTCGCCGCGGTCGTATAGTCTTTTTAGTTTCTTGGGCTTTGCGGTTTGGATTGTATATGCGACCATTATCGGAAACGCTACAGTTACATCGAGGTAAGCGGTAACGGTTTCTTCGAGTTTAGTGGGGTCGATTTTACCCCAACTGGCCGCTTCAGAGGGCGGTGCGCCGGACAAGCCGCCGGTGTCTGGGCGGGCATCGGTTATATTGATATCATAGTCCTGCCCGACTTCAGGAATCATCAGCACTTCCTGGATTTGCGGCTCGGTTTGCAGCATAAAGTTTTTGGGGCTGCCGCCGCCAATAAGGATAACACCTGTTTTGCCTTTTTCGTATCTTTTGGCGTTTAAGATAATCGCGGTCGAATCGTTGACATCAATACTGGGATTTATTTTCAGTTTAAATTTATCCAGCAAGCCGGACGCTTCAGCGAGAAGCTCGATGCCGGCCACGTTCATCCCGATTGTCGAATCGCCGGGGGAGGACGTGAAAACAGGTATGCCGTTGCGATACGCAGCCGCGAGGACACTTACCTGGCCGAGGTTATTTTTCTGTTCGAGTTCGCTGAGTATTTTTCCAAGGTGATGATAGAATTCGCGTGTTCCCATTTCTTTTTGGAATTCCGGCCGAACGAGAATTTCTCTAAGTCTCCTGTCGGTTTCCATTAAGACGTCCTCGTAATCGAACAGGATGTCATATATTCTTGTTACGCCTTTTGCTTTCAAGTCTGCGTCGTCGACATTATGGCTGCCCCTAAACATCGGCAGATTAAAGGCATAATGTATATCGTGATACATATTCGCGCCGGTAGCCGTGAGCCAATCGACGAAGCCGTGGTTCATTAAGGGGATTATTGTCGAAGGCCCCAAGCCCGCGGGAGTCAAGGCGCCCGCGAGACTTAAGCCGATGGTAACATCATCCTGAGAGTATTTGTCTCTCAATAAATGGCAGGCGGCCCTTAATCTTCCGCCGTTATAAGCATCGAGATTATCTATAAGTTTTATTACATCCGTATCTTTGCCAATCGGTTTGGGGAGAATCCTTTTGCCGGCCAGATATTTTGCTTTGCCGGGGCAGTTCGATTTATGGTCTTTCATCTTTTCCTTTCTTTTCAGAAATTTAATCTTTATGGACTTTGTGCGGGAGATTCTATCAAAAACAAGCGGTAACTAAAAAGCAAAAATCAACAAAAAAGGCCACCTTAGAGATGGCCCTTTTGTTTTTTAAGCGAGGCCGAAGGGGCTCGAACCCTCAACCTTCGGATCGACAGTCCGACGCTCTAGCCAGTTGAGCTACGGCCCCGTGATTTCCAACTATAATATACCTGCGCATCAACTATTATGTCAATTCCTTTCCGGCTGCGCCGAGAGTCGTTTACCGGCCCGGCATGCAGATGTATGTAATTATCTTTTCGAAATCTGTGAGCGCCTGAGCACCGGCTGTGATTTGCTGTCCTTCTGATGACCTTGCTCCAGAATCCTCATTGCCTTTTTCACATCGGCGACTTTCAAAACGCCGGTCGTCCTGCCGCCTCTTGCGCCGGCAGTGCAATATGCGTACGAAATATTTATGTGGTTCTTAGCCAGTTTCTCCGCCACCGTCGCCAGCGCACCGGGCTTATTATCCAGTTCCACACACAAAACCTCCGTCTCATTACATGGCATATTTAGTTGTGACAGCACCTCTCTGGCTTTTTTCGGCGCCTCAAAAATTACCCTCATAACACCGTGTTCCACGGAATCCATCATCGTCATTGCTATGATGTTAATCTTGGCTTGTGCAAACTCGCCGAGCACCTGAGCCAACACTCCGGGTTTATTAACCATAAAAATCGAAAATTGTATCGCAACATTCATAACCTAAGCCCTTCCAATCAAATGCAACTCAACCTGCGTTTACCGCCCTTACTGCGTCTTCTTTATCAGGAAAAAATCTGAAAATCCTGTCAAGGTGCGTTATTTTGAAAACCCTATACAGTTGCGGGTTTATCGCACTTATCACGACTTCGCCGTCATACGTTTTCAATTTAGCGCGAATATCTAAAAGCAACCCCAGCACAGCAGAGGAGAAAAATTTTACGCCTTCGAAATCAACCACCACTTCTTTCGGACGCTTGGCTTCAATAAATTCCTTTACTTGTTTGGAGGCAGCAGCTATTTCTTCCACATTGCTTACTGAAGCAGTCTTGAAAGCCACTACCGCAGCGTTTTTGACAGTAGTTATTTCCACGTCAACTTTTTCGTTTATGCCCATTTTACTTCCCAATCCAAAGCTACCGGTTCATTATCGCAAATCCAACAGCTCCTGTCGAGCTTCTTTTAACATTTCCAACAGGCAACAAAATGCCCCTCGCGACCGCTTTTTTCTTCCAGTGCCGGTGCCTGCTTTAGGCAGACACCTTCCGCCAACGGACATCGGGGGTGAAAAGGACAGCCGGTCGGCGGATTCAAAATACTCGGCACCTCGCCGCCAAATGCGCCTTTTGCAGAGCGCCTGCCTCGCTCAACCTGCGGAATCGCCGACATAAGGGCACGCGTATAAGGATGTATGGGATTACGATACAGATCCTGCGCCTCCGCCCGCTCCACTATCCTGCCCATATACATAACCGCCGCAATGTCGCAAAAAAACTCCACAACCGCCAAATCATGTGCAATAAACAAAAAGGTAAGCCCGAATTCATCCTGCAAATCCTTCAATAAATTCAGAATCTGTGATTGGATTGAAACATCAAGAGCGCTAACCGGCTCATCGCAAATAACCAACTTCGGCTCCACCACCAAAGCTCTGGCCACCCCGATTCGCTGCCGCTGGCCTCCAGAAAATTCGTGCGGATAACGGTTTATATGTTCAGGCGACAAACCCACTTTGGAAAGCAATACCGCAACTCTTTCAGTCAACTCGCTGCCGGACACCCCCCTTTGCACCTTCAACGGCTCTCCAATAATATTGCCGACGGTCATTCTCGGATTTAACGAGCTAAACGGGTCCTGAAAAATAAGACTGATTTGCCGGTGAAGCTCTCTCGATTCACTTTTGTCAGCCGACAAAACATTTATGTGGTCAAAAACTACCTGCCCTGTCGTCGCCGGGGTCAGCCGAACTATGCTCCTGGCGACAGTCGTCTTTCCGCAGCCGCTTTCACCGACCAGCCCCAACGTCTGTCCCCTTTTGATACCGAAGCTCACGCCGTCAACCGCCTTGATAAAACCTGCGGTTCGACGCAGCAGACCTTTCTTTATAGGAAAGTAGGTCTTTAAGTCTTCAACTTTCAGCAGATATCCGTTTGTGCTTGCCATATTTTGACTCATATTCCCTGTATTCTTCTTTGCTTTCAAAGCCCGGTGCATACCAACATGCAACGCATCGGCCCGGCTGAACTTCCCGCAATTTCGGTTCAACGCTCTGACACCGTTTGTCTGCGCGGCCTATTGGGCAGCGGGGATGAAATTTACAGCCCAGCGGAAAATGCAGCGGGTCAGGAACGGTCCCCGGAATCGTCAGGAGAC
>CAIYOL010000330.1 GCA_903927855.1 uncultured Planctomycetota bacterium | reverse complement strand
AGTCCGTGTGTTTTTTGATACAGCCTCGTGTTTATATGCCACCGAAAACCTCAAAATGGTTCGCTTGGGCGGCTATTATTGTTGATTGTTCGAAAATCCTTCCATTTTTGCAAATTTTTCGAGAAAAAGTTTGACAAAAAGTTGACAAACTAATAATATATCTTATACATTTTGCGATATTTTCTGGCACACCTCACAGGGAAGGAGGGAGCCATAACCTGCGACTAATTCCAAGGGATTGAGAAGCCTAGATGCGGTGATTTAGTCGCGGAGATACTGTCTCGCTGAGTTCACTGTGGGCAAGGCACCTATAGCCCAGAGGAAAAGGAAGTATGTAAAGACGTTTTTTTTTGGCCTTGTGAATACTACTTTTGGACTATATCTTTTTATTAGCTAACTATACATAACATAATCTAAATCTAAGGAAGGGAGCGCTAAGAGTGTACTGCACAAGATGGATAAGGTTAGGTAAGATTTCGACATCGTTGGCGTGGGTCTTTGCAGTTGTTCTCGTACTACTCTCGGGTATAGCATATCGTGTTTTAGCCTCTCATCTGAAATTTGTTACTGCAAACCCTGTCAGTCTACCTGTACCCCTGAGTGCTTTCCCCGTGCAAATCGGCGATTGGGTTGGCAGCGATTTATCTATTCCCAATACCACTAAAGAATATATGGAGAGGAACTTTGCGGATGATTTTTTCAGCCGACGATATATTAACACTGCAACTAAGTCCTGGGCGGATGTTTATGTCGTATATTGTTCGTCTCAACCTGGAGGCATGTTGGGGCATCAACCCCTAGTGTGCTACCCCGCGCACGGCTGGATTCACGACAGTACCGAACCATCACAATTTACTTCACGAACTGGCCGGCAATTAGATTGTTTGATACATCGATTCCACAAGCCAGCGCCAGCATACGACCAGACGGTCGTCTTGAATTTCTACATCCTGAACGGCCAAATCACTACCGAGGAGAACGACTTTTCAGGCCCCTTTGGTCGAAGACCCAACATCGCTGGTAATTCTGCTCGGTATATAGCACAGGTTCAGATAAGTTCGGTGCTGGAAAACTCGATTCGAGTAGCAGCTGAAAATATAACCGACATGATACTGGATTTTCTCCCTGACGATAACGGCGAAGTCAGGGCAGCGGGATATGTCCATCCTATCAGCGATAATGTGAAAAACACCGAATAACGGAGACGTGCTGGGTTACAGATGGCCGGATAATGTGTTGTGCGTCAAGAGGTTACGTTGTTTTTTTCGATGTAACCCAGGGGGACGGAGTATGTTTGGAGCATTACTTTGTAGAGTGGTAAAATGAATATCTTAATCATAATTCCGTACGAAGGATATTTCAGTAATTTTTCAAGCCATCTAGCCGGCTGTCTAAATGGAAGAAAAAATATACAAAAAGCGACTGTTGCGACAGTCATGCCTCCTTACTATTCCTGCTATTCCAAGACAATGAAGCTTCTTAATAAGAGGCAGATTATAATGGTT
>CAIYOL010000329.1 GCA_903927855.1 uncultured Planctomycetota bacterium | reverse complement strand
TGTTCAAGCGAGGCATTACACACTTCCGCGATCTGTTCACGAAGCGAAATCTCATAGCCAACGGTCGGCTCAAGAAAGCAATTCTTGCTGGGGGTTTCAAAGACGAAATACGCGAATTTCTTGGTTTGGCTTTCAGTGGTTCATTGCGGTTCACGAACAACATGGTTTCCCGGAACGAGGCGTGGCGAGGCGATAAACCTCTTGAGTGGGCAAAACCGGCCTACTGGATTCCAGAACTCAGCATGGAGACAAACGTTTGGTCGTATTTTAGGAATCGCTTGCGACCCATTGAGACCGCAAAGAAGTTTTCAAAGAACGAGATTAAGCCGAGCGCAAAACACACGACAATTGCGAATCTGTTAAAAGGAACTTCGGCGCAACAAAACCAATTTACACTTATCACGGGCAGTTCCGACAAGTTGCCGATACCTGATTCCAGTGTTGATGTAATTATTACTGATCCGCCTTATGGAGGCAACGTGCAATACCTGGAGCTTTCTGACTTCTGGGTAGTATGGATGCACGAGTGGATCGATGGTGGCGGGGTAACAGATAAATCAAAAGAGGCAATCACGACCCGTCATCGTGGATTTGATGGTGCTAAGGACCTTAAGCATTACCGAACGATGCTTCATGCAGTGTTCAAAGAATGTCACCGTGTGCTCAAACCGCATCGTTGGATGGTGATGACGTTCCATAATAAGGAGTTCAAGGTTTGGAACGCGATCCATCTTGCCGCACATGACGCGGGATTCAAACTTGCCGAACACGATGGAATGATATATCAACCTGCTATAAAACTCTACGAGCATACGATAAATACCCGTCGAAGCGGGTCGATGTTGGGCGATTTTATTTTGTCGTTTCAGAAGGTGGATAAGCAGCCGGGGTTCAAGCAGATTCCACATGCTGAGACGGGCTTACAGATAGAGCGGCTGGCGGCGGAGGCCGTCCTTCACCATCAAGGGGCGTCGCTATCGCTTATATATATGAAGCTTATGCCGTGGCTATTGAACAACAATCTTTTAGACAAAATCAGCGAAAAAGAGCTTGTTCCGTACCTAAGCAATAATTTTGAGGAAAAGGACGGCAAATGGCATCTAAAAGAAAATCCCGGCAGCGAATTAAAACAAGCTCTTGAGAAATACAGCAAGGACCACTACAAAGCTTCTTATGAAGAGTTGGATTTTGTGCCGGTGGAAGCAAGGATTGAGTACCTAATCCGGCGGTTGCTTTACTCGCGGGGATTTGCCACGCAGGACGATATTCTTAATACCATCTACGAGAACCTGATAAACTCCAACATGGCCGAAGCGAGGGAGATTCAGCAGGTCTTAAACAGCATTGCCACGCTAATACCGATTTCTCAAGCCGCAGCCGGAAAGGTAAGCAAGGAGAAAGCGGGTCGAAAGGTCTGGAAACTTAAAGAAGACATCGAGCGCGAGCAGCTTTTCGCTGAAATAGGGGCGGATGTTCAGTATCGGCTGGCCACCACCGAGGAATCCGAACATGACCTTGCGATTGCACGATTAGTGGAAATTGCCGGCCTGCGGAAACTAAAGGCGCACATAGGTAAGACGGAACAGATGAAATACGCCGAATTCCGACATGGGAGCAGCGACTTACCGCAGCAGGTAAAGGGAATGCCAAAGGCGGCCCGTGAAATCGTTGAACAAATAGATGTGCTGTGGCACAACGGAGGGAAGGGGATTGTTGCGGCGTTTGAAGTTGAAAGAACAACCACTATTACCAGCGGTATTGACAGGTTCAGGAATCTGTTGACCATGGCACCGGGGCCAGAGATTGAGTTATATCTTGTTGTGCCAAAATCTCGCGGCAACGAAGTGCGCAGCAAACTTGGGTCTCCCGCCAACCGAAAAGATGGATTGCACAAGAAAATCGGGTATATCTATCTTGAAGATTTGGACATCCGGCACGCGGCGGCAAATGTTGACTTTGAAAAGATAAGACACTTTATCAACGGAGGGGAAAAATAAATGAATCTGTCTCCTGACCAATTGCAGGAACGACGAGAGCTGCTCCAGCAGTGTCTCAACATGAGCATTATTCAGGCGCAATCATACGCCAACAGCCTGAGCGAGGAACAGTTTCTTGAGGCCATAAACGGCACAACCAGGGACATGCTAGGTATGAATATGAGAATGCCGGGAACGTTTCCCGATAATTTTTTCGGGCAGTACTATACCATTCAGAACGGGAAGCTCCAGCCGGGAAATGTTTGGGACCAAGTAGAGCTTGATATCCTGCAATGCCTTACAGCCGAACGGGAAGCCCGTGAGGTGCTGGAATACTTTCTTAACCAGCCCGGATTCCAGGCCGATTTCACCGTCATCAAAGCAAGATTCAGACGGTGGAGGAACACGCTGGATAGTCTGCTGGGCTTTAAGCTCATTCGTAAGCTGTCCGGCACCGCAAAGGACGTCACGACCTATGCGCTTTATGCAGAAATGATTCCACTTCTGCGGCGCGTGCTGGCTTCTCCGAGAAGTCAGGAACTGCCTGTAATTAATTCCGAGGCCGCGCAAGCTGAACTGGCTTATGTGCAGCAGATGGAAAAGGAGTTTGAGGAATACCTTCGTGACCTGCTTACCAATCGGCTCGAAGAGACGCTTGAATTTGGGCGGGAGCATATGAGCATCGGTTTGGTTACACATTATCTTGAAGAGCTTTTTGGGCCGATGCTGTATTTCGACGTACTGCTGGCACTGGCTCACCAATACGGGATGACCGCAACGGAGATAGTCAATCCAGAAGGTACGCGAGCCGGCAATACGGGATTTCACTTAGCCCTATTCGGCGCTCCCGGCACAGGGAAAACTTTCTCCGTCAAAGACCTGATAATGGGCGATGAAACGAAAAACGTGCGTGCGCACGGATTACCCGGACTGAATCGCTACTGCGGGGGCATGACGCCAGCGAATTTCATCAGGATAGGAGAAGCTTACCAAGGGAAGCGGTTTAACTTTGTGGTGACCGAGTTTAACGACTGGTTTCGTTACAAAGGCATGGTCGAACCTCTCAAATTAGCATTGGAGCAGGGGAAAATCCGTTATGAAACCAAGGTGGAGACGATTGGACCCTATCAGTTCAGTTGCTTTTTTTCGACGAATTACAACACAGAGGTGAGCAAAAATATGGGCTACCGTGTTACCGTAGCGGACCCGAATTTCAACGCCATAGAGGACCGTATGCTTGTTCGTATGCATCGTATGACCAAGCAACGTCTGAGGGAGTTGTCTCGTAATCAAAGAGAATTGGCGATGGGCAGGCTGCGGATGCACCTGGCCGGCGAAATACGCGACCATTTGACACTTGTTTATGCCATTCAGACCGAGCATCCGCTGGTCAAAGACCGGTTCAAGAGGAAGACGGTTGTCTTGCGAGATACGTTCTTCCATGAATTGGAAAAAGCACAAGAGCTGGTCCTGGCACAAATCAAGAGTGATATTCTATTCAGTGTCCGCGTTCGACAGAACGCGATCAAGCTGGCCGGGGCCTTGACTCTTTTTTCGTACTTTGCAAAGCCCGATGATCGGCTGGAAATAGGCGAAGATGCCGTCAGGCTTGCGATGAAGTTTTTTATCGAGGAGGTGGCGATCCGGCAAAAAGTATCAGTGGATGTCGAGTCTATCTTGTACACCCTCGGACTTAGCGATATCAATAGAGCGATAGACGCAGCACAAGAGGCGAGACGGCAATGCGCAGCTAAGTCTCCGGCAGACCCCGCTGAATACATAGATATTTTCCACAATCAGACGAACCATGAATTGAGGATGTTGGAATCCAAATATGCTCCGGACGCTGGTTGGGATGAACAGTTAGAAGATATTATAGAGTTGTTTGGGAAAAAATGGGACAAGCTGGATGAAGAAGTGAAACGGTTTTTGAGTACCGGCGAGATACTTCTCAAGGAACTCGAAAGACTGAGTGACGGAAAAGCAGATTACGCGCCTGTTGTGATTGAGTAC
>CAIYOL010000328.1 GCA_903927855.1 uncultured Planctomycetota bacterium | reverse complement strand
CTTTTTCAGCCCGCCGTGAAAGGAGATTGTTTCCTTAAGCTCGCCTATTTCTACATTGCCGGAGAAATGTGCGAATCTTACCCTTGCAGGGTCGAAGGTCTGAGCAACTTTAATACCTGCCCATTCTGAGCAGCTGCATCCTCGTTTTTCCAACTGGGTGATTTCAGTTTTAGATAATGCGCGGAATTCCGATGCCATATTGCACTCCTTTTTAGCTCAAGAAATTGTTGTCCAGAGTTATACCTGTTTTGACGAATAAGTCAATATATGATTTTCGAAAGCTCTTCGCGAATCATAGTTACATACTCGTCAAATCTATCGGCGAGTATTTTGCTCAGTTCGCAACCGGGCTCAACGGATTGAGGTTCGATACCGAAGATTATTATCTCGGCTGGACACTGGCCAAGTTGTCTGGCTAAGTTGATTACTTTGATTAAGTCAGCTTCGTGGAGCGACTGGTGTGCAATCGCCTTGGTGCTTTTAATCTCCTGGGGCGTAAACTTTCTTATGTCCCCCGGCTCCTCCCCCATTTTTGCACAGTCAATAAAAATCGTTTTATCTTTGTCTCTGATAAGATGCAGGATGGACATTCCTCCCGCTCCGGCATCTACGAAATCAACCAGAGGGAACTCGCCGGCAAAATCCGAGAGCCGCTGCACGACCCGCACGCCTACTCCCTCATCCGACATAAGCGTATTACCGAGGCCGATTACAATCACAGTTTTTTTCATTGGCGGCTTACTTGACGAACTTTACCTCCAGCATGTGAGTTGAGCAGGAAATACACGGGTCATAAGCCCGAACGAGCATCTCAAGTTTCTGTCTGACGGCTTTCTCCCCCTCGTGAATTATCTCAGGCACTAATTTTTCAAAATCCTTCTGGATATTCGCGTGGTTCTGACCTGTCGGGATACAAATATCGGCCGCGGTACATTTGCCCTTTTTGTCGAACTCATACTCATGGAACAGTATGCCGCGGGGGGCTTCGACGCAGCCGGCTCCTTTTCCCGCTTTTGCTGTGCTTGTTGCCTTCTCGTCTTTCAACCCTTTGGTCAGTAGTTCGTCGATAATAGCGATGCTTGTCTCAACGACGTGGAAGCACTCCACAAGCTGTGCGACTGTATTCATAAATGGGTTGCAGCAGCCCTTTTTCAGGCCGAACATCTTTGCCGCCTCTTTGCCCATCGGCGAAAGAAGTTCGCTGTTATTGTTGAAGCGGGCCAGTGCTCCCACAGCGTAGGAATCACGGTGCCACTTTGCCCATTTGGACGTTGATTGCTCAACAATATACTCATTTGCCACATCGTGCCATTTTTCTATCGGGACAACTTTACCGCCGTTATCGGCGGACGTGATGCCGCCGTGGTAGAACGTATATGTCGGCGGTTTGGTCTGTTTGAGAGATACGTATTCGGTATCCCGCTCGAATTTCGGGATATTTCCGGCAACGCTTAAAACCACATCTGCAATTACTTTCAGGGCGGGTATTGTGTCTTTCAATGTTTTTTGTAACTGCCGCAGTTGTTTTTCGGTCGGTATCCGTGTAAGCCCGCCGGGTATGAGCGTGACGGGGTGGGTCGTTCTGCCTGCAAGCAGGTCGGACCATTCGTTCGCGACTCTATGAGCCCCGACTATTGCCTTAACTACATCTGCCGCCTTGGCGACCAACGGCACTACCGAAGGCGCTCCGAAGAAGTCAGGCGCTGCAAGATACCCGACGTGGAGTGTATGGCTCTGCATCTGCTCGGAATAATGCATCAATATACGCAGCTTGTCGGCCTGCTCAGAAACCTTCAGCCCCATCGCAGATTCCACCGCCTTGATGGCGGCAAGAGAATGTGTAATGGAGCATATCCCGCATATCCGGGAAACTATTGTTTGAATATCCTCATAGCTTTGGCCCCTGACCATTGCCTCGAAGAATCGCGGAGCTTCCGGCACCTGCCACTGAAGTTTTTCAATCTTGCCGTTGGTGACGTTGACAACGATGTTGCCGTGCCCTTCGACGCGCGTTACATGATGAACGTTAATATCCATATTCTTATGCATTTGTTGGCTCATAACCGGTTCCAAAAAGAATCATTTTGCTCTTCAAAACGTCTATGGTTAATCCGTACTTTTCAATGACGTCCTTAGCGGCATTTACATTAGGATTATCAATATATCCCCGGCAGCCGAAGCATCTTAAACCAGACGACGGGCATCTTGCCCCGCAGCCGGCCCTGATAATCGGCCCCAGACAAACTTGTTCGTAATCCCATAGACAGGGGTTGCCTTTGGCCTTGCATTCGACGCAGACGGGCCATTCCGGTATCTCCGGTTTTTTTCCCATAAGCAGGCAGCGAACAATGTATGCGAATTCCTTCCTGTCTATTGGACAGCCATGGACCTTATAATCCACCTTTACAACTTCATCGATGGCTTTCGTCGGGGAGGTGTCGAGATGCGGCATATTTGCCGACTTGCCGTATACGCAGCGTTTGACGTCCGCAAGGTCGAAGTTGCTCTTGAGCTTATTTATGCCGCCGATTGTAGCGCAGGCGCCGAGAGCGATTAGTATTTTTGCCCTTGTCCGGATAACTTCAAGACGTTTTTCGTCTTCGGGCCTTGTGATTGAACCTTCAATGATGGCTATATCGTACTCGTGGCTTTGCTCGCTCATCGCCTCGCGCCATTCGACTACGTCAGCTGCACCTATAAGGTCGAGCAGCTCTTCTTCGAGATTAACAATCTGCAGTTGACAGCCCTCGCAGCAGGCGAAATCGAAGATAGCAATTCTTGGTTTACCCATAATTATATTGCCTCCGGCATAGTAGCTAAATCTGAATACCGAAACACAGGTCCGTCCATACAAACATAAGTGCGGTTGATTTGACAGTGACCGCACTTACCCACGCCGCATTTCATTTTGCGTTCGAGGTTCAGATATATGTTTTCACGCGGCAGCTTGTACTCCTGAAGCGACATCAGCACGAATTTGTACATAACCGGCGGCCCGCAAACCGGGATTAAGGCTGATTTAAGTTTGGCCTCTATCTTCGGAATCAGCGTCGTGACAACGCCGACGTTGCCGTTCCAGCAGTCATCGCCCTGGTCCACCGTCTCCAGAAATTGAATATCGCTTCTCTTGCTCCACGATTGCAGTTCATCGATGAAAAACCGCTGCGACTGGCATTTGGTCCCCAAAAGTATTGTTACATCTCCATAATCATCGCGGTTGTCCAGAACATAGTTTATAAATGAGCGTTGAGGCACAAGGCCTATTCCGCCGCAGATAAAAACGATACTCCTGCCCTTAGATTCTTCCACCGGATAAACGCCTTTACCGAAAGGCCCGCGAATGCCGACCTTATTGCCGGTCTGGAGTTTGTGGATGGCATTGGTGACGTTGCCGACTTTACGGACAACCAGTTCGAAATAACCCTTTTGGGTTGGCGATGAAGAAATTGTAATCGGTGCTTCGCCGACACCTGCCAGCGACACCTCAACAAATTGCCCCGGAGCATAGTCCAGCGGCTCTCCGTTCATTGCGAGCCGCAGATAAATTTCAGTTTCATTCAGCATATCGGCCTGTTTAACCGTTGCTAATTGAGGCAGATAAATATCTTTCTCTATTGCGCATTGCTTAACCATAAGTTGTGCTCCTATTTCAGCCCTAAATCGTCAATGAGTCTGTTGTAGACATTAACGGGATTTGCGATATCAGGCAGACACGCGTGCACGCATCGTCCGCATCCGACACACGCCGGCGTTGCGCTGCCTATCTTCTCCGGCATGTACTTGCCCTTTCGGTAAAGCCGGTGTCTG
>CAIYOL010000327.1 GCA_903927855.1 uncultured Planctomycetota bacterium | reverse complement strand
CCCTAACATGGAACGGGCCGTTAATCACCTTTAGCGTATCTCCCGCCTGCAGGGCCTCGGGACGGCTCATCTTGTTAATCTCCACAAGAATCTCGTGCGGAACTTTAAATTGCTTGCCGATTCCCGCAAGCAAATCCCCAGGCTTGACCTTATAAGAGCCGGTGAGCTTATCCTGAGGAAAAATCGTCCTGCTGAAAAGCCACTTGTCCGCAAGCTCAGAAAGTTGCTTTTTAATAAACGCCCGCTGCTGCTCACTCATAGGCATCGGCAACGTCTCGTTTAGCCTCTCACGCGCATCTATAATCCTCGCGGGCTTGGCCTCAATGTATGACATCGCTTCGGTAATAAGCTCTGCCACCTGTGGATTGGCCTCTGCAGTCAATTGTGCAAACCTTGACAAATTTGATTCTGTTCCGGATTCCACTATAGATCCTGCTGCAGGTTTTACCACAGGTAAGATTGTTTTGCTTTCCACCGTCCCGCCAGTACCGGTTGAGGTTGCAACTGCCCCATTTTGGCTGAAAGGGTAACGTCTGTAAACAAAAACAATCACCACAGCAATAATCAGCAACACCAAGATGATATATATCCTGCTTCTGGTTCGGTTCCCTCGTCTGCTGTACCCGCGTGCCATTTTATTCTCCTTCTTGGTTGTTAAAATACATTATCTCTTCATCGGTCACTAAAAAATCTACCGGAACGTCCGTCGAATCCACAGGTATCGAGTCAACCACCTGTTCTGTGAAAGCAAAGCCGCATTTGGACGCCCTAAATTTCTCGTCGGCGAAAAACCTGTCATAATAAGAGCCGCCGCGACCGAGCCGATTGCCTTCCCTGTCAAATCCCAGCGCGGGGGTAACCACCAAATCAATCTCTTCAAACGGCATTGGCGCACCAGTCATAGGATTGCGCAGTCCAAAATCGGACGTCGAAAAACCGGTCTCCAGCGAATTTATCTCCACCGCTATCATACGCCTTTGCTGCCAAGAAATCTTCGGGACCGCAACCGTCTTGCCTAACTGCCAGGCATGAAGTATCGCCTCGGAAGTGTCCACCTCATGCGGCAGTGGTAAATACATCATAATCGATGACGCACCTTGAAATTTTGGTGTCGAAATCAAGTTCTGGCAAGCTCTGTGGCTTTTTTCGTTTCTTTGTTCCGGCGGCATCGCAAGCAGACGCTTCTGTAATTCACTTCGCAATTGCTCTTTATCCATTCACCTGTCCTTATTTCCCGAATCCTTTGGGACATTTTTGCTATTTTGTATCAAGGTTTCCAGCTTTTGTAAATAGAGCTTGATATTTTTTTCATACCCGGCCTCTTTTGGGTCGTAATATTTTTTTTTCAAAGCCGCCGGCAGATACTCCTGCGACACGAAGCCGTCCTTAAAATCGTGCGGATACTTGTAATCCGTCCCAAAACCCAGCTTCTTTGCGCTCCGGTAGTGGCTATCCTTCAAATGCTTTGGCACCGCTATCGTTTTCTGCGACTTTACGTCGCTGACCGCGCTCCAGATGGCCGAAGCCGCCGCATTCGATTTTGGCGCACACGCAACATATATAGCCGCCTGTGCCAACGCCAATTGCGCCTCAGGTAAGCCCACAAATTCGGATATCTGAACGGCCGCTGCCGCCAAAACCGTCGCCATTGGGTCGGCATTCCCGACATCTTCAGCCGCACATACCGCTATCCGACGCGCAATAAAACGCGTGTCCTCTCCCCCTGCTATCATCCTCGCAAGCCAATAAATAGTCGCATCAGGATCGCTGCCTCGCATACTCTTCTGAAAGGCGCTGGCCAAATCATAGTGTGTATCGCCTGTGCCGTCATACTCAATTGTCTTCTGTTGTATCGACTCTTTTGCAACTTCCAGATTAAATTTTATCCCTTTTCCCGCCCGACGGGCCGCCTGAGATAACACCCCCACCTCCAGTGCTGTCAGCGCCCTTCGCGCATCGCCGTCGCTCATCACCGCCAGAAATTTCAAGGCCTTTTCCTCCGCCTCAACGTCAAATTTGCCAAGCCCCCGCTCCTTGTCGGCAACGGCGGTTTTCAGCAATTGCAAAATGTCTTCCTCGCTAAGCGGCTCAAAAGCAAATACGGTGCTGCGGGAAATCAACGGTGAATTGACCGCAAAAAAAGGGTTCTCCGTCGTCGCACCAATAAAAAGCAAAACCCCAGATTCCACATCATCCAAAAGTACGTCCTGCTGCGCCCGGTTGAACCGGTGAATCTCATCGATAAAAAGCACCGTCCGCGCCCCCGCTGTCGCTAACCTGTCCTTCGCCTCCGCTATCACGTCACGAATGTCCTTCACGCTCGCCGCCGGTGCACTTAGATAATGGAATTTCGCCTTGGTATGATTGGCTATCACCATTGCCAGCGACGTCTTGCCTGTTCCGGGCGGTCCATAGAAAATCAAACTGCTCGGCCGGTCCGCTTCTAAAATCCGCCTTAATAACTTCCCCTCTCCGATAAAGTGCTTCTGCCCCGCGAACTCATCTAACGTCCGCGGCCGCATCCGAACCGCCAACGGCTCCGCCGCCGCCATTTTCGCCTTCTCGGCCGCGCTAAACAACGTCTTTCTGTCCAAACCTTCTGCCATCGACAAACATTATACTCGCAATTTTGTGTTATTCCAGCGCATACGGCTCTGACGTGAAAAATCCCCCTAAGGGTCGGATGATTTTCCGGAAATGAATCTACGAAAACGACCTACTTCAGCCAGTCTTTGGCAAGCTCGGCAAAATCCAGGAAATTGACTATGCCATCACCGCCGGATGGGAAAATGTCCGCAGTCGGCGCATCACCCAGCCAATTGCCAGTCAACACCTTCAGGTCATTATAGTCAACATCAGCTTCCTGATTCAGTCGTTTTATCGCTGTCGCCGCCCATATAACCGCCGATTGAGCATGGGTATTGCCGGTTTCTCTCTCCCGGTCAAAGTAATACCGCAGATTATTGGTCGCACTTATCCACATGCAGACTTGTAAAGTCCGACCTTGTGAGTCCACATAATTTGCCAGAGCGGCCCAGCCGTCCAAAGCAGCCTTTTTGTATGGAACCTCAGGAAGCCACCCTTCTTTTACTCCGGTCGCCAGCGCAAAGACAAACATACCCGTACAAGATGTCTCCGTCCAGTTACGGGGGTCGCTGCCCATATCAAGCACCTGATACCACATCCCGCTTGCACCCTGGCATGCGACCAGGCCTGCCATCATATTCTGATATTTGGTAAGCAGCAACGGACGGTTCGGGTCGTCTTCCGGAATAGCCAGCAATACCTCCGTCATCGCTGCTGCCACCCAGCCGTTGCCCCGGCCCCAGTGAATCGGAACGCTTGTTGTGTGGTAAAAAAGACCGTTTGGCTGCTGCAAATCTACCACTTCTCCCATATATCCTAAAAGCTGGGCAGTTGCATGGTTGGCGTAATCAATATTTCCCATGGACTTATAGGCCTGCGCCTGAAGCGAGCCAATCATATACAAATCATCTATCCAGAACCGCGTATAATTGTTATTGGCCAAACCATCGGGACGCGGATTTGCAAATTCCGTATCTGCTAAATATAGTGCCGATGTAAGGTAATTGGCATCACCGGTCTGGCGGTATAGCTCAAATGGGAGTACCCCGTACGCACAGTCATCTTGGTTGGTTGCTGGTGGCAATTGTGCACCTGTGTAATAAGAAGATGGAAAAGCGGCAATGATGCTGTTCTTTAGTGCCGTATTTCCTGTTACTTCAGAATATAAAAGCACCCCGTAGTAAGAAAAGGCAGATGCGTAATGGGTTGTAAGCGGCACACTTATAATATAATTCGCTACGAGGTTTCCATCGACCGGAACATAAGTCGTAAAACTCCAGTTATCACCGGTATATATCGTCCCCGCATTGTTCGAATCAGCCGCCCAGTAATAAGTTGTCTCTTCCGCAAGGTAGCCCGGCGGGTCGTAACTGTTCGTATAAACCGTATATTTCGGATTACTGCGCACGGTGGAATTAGTGCCGAAATAAACGTTATAGCTTGTTGGTGTATATGCTGTTGGTGCGTCCCACGACAAACCGGCGGCAGCCGAAACGCCGCTAATATCATTGCCGGGGCTCGGATGCGAGGCCTTGTTCGAGTCAAGTATTGCCTGAACTACGAAACCGATAATCGCCTGCCGATTCGTACCGGAGGAGTGTGTTACACTTGGTGTTTCAGCGGCCCCGGTTGCGGACTTGTAATCCACGCAACCGTCCGCACTTGAAATATTAGGTTCGGCTCCCTCTGTAAAACCGTTGTTTGGTGAATATGTTCCGGCTTCAGTGCAGGTAGCGCCCGCTATTACCATATCTCCATTGCTAGTGGAAAGTGCTGAAGTTGCTATTGTGGCAGCATTTGTTACTCCGTTAACGGCACAATCCCCGATAAGATTGGCCTGGTCAACATTCCCAAGAAATGCGCTTGTTAACGAATTCGAAGTTGGCGAGCCGCCCCATGTTGCGCTGATGGTGCTGCCGCTTGCGGCGGCAACGCCGGCCTCGTTAAGAATAAATACAGCAACGTATGCTCGGGTTAAACCGCTCCACGTTTGGGTTTTAGCTGCGATTTTCGTCATTGTTTGCCCACCGTAAGTTACTGTGGATAGATAAGGATAAGTATCGCTTCCTGCGTTGCCCTCAGCGTGCCCAATCACGACTAGTAAACGATTGCTGCCGGCTTCCTTCGTATGAGATGTGTCCGTAACCCACGAACCAAGGAGACTAACCTGGCCAAACGCCGGCTGGCTCAAAGTTAAAACCATCAGCAATAGTCCGACATAGGCGAGTTTACGAAACATATGTTTACCCGGCTCCTTTTACAGAAAACACCCCCTAAATATGCATTTATACCATATTTAGGCGTTACCTGTCAAGGAATTAAGATACCACGCAATTACCCGTTTTGACGTGATGTGATAATAAAACCTGCCCGTGCCCGCAAAATGTGATTTTGAGAAATCAGTATTATTCTCTGTCAAAATAAATCTCTTGACAACCGCACCTTAATATTTTACCTATAAAGGTCTTATAAGCTGGTTGAACACTACTGTAATTCATTTGGAGAAATATTATGGAAGTCAAAATTCAACTCAAAGAAAAAGACATCCCAAAACAATGGTATAACCTCGCAGCCGATTTGCCTACGCCTCTGCTGCCGCCGCTTGGCCCCGATGGCAAACCCATTGGTCCTGAAATGCTCGCACCGGTGTTCCCGATGAACCTCATCGAGCAGGAGGTCAGCCCCAAGCAATGGATAGACATCCCCGAAGAAATCATCGATATCCTTTACAGATGGCGGCCCGCTCCCTTAAGAAGGGCCGTTTATCTCGAAAGGCATCTGAAAACCCCCGCCCATATTTATTACAAGGATGAGAGCACCAGCCCCCCCGGCAGCCACAAGCCAAACACCGCCGTCCCGCAGGCCTGGTATAACAAACAGTTCGGCATCAAACGATTAACAACTGAAACCGGCGCAGGACAATGGGGCAGTGCCCTGGCCTTCGCCTGCAAGCTGATTGGCCTTGAATGCAAAGTCTTTATGGTCAGAATCAGTTTTGACCAGAAGCCCTTCAGAAAACTTATGATGCAGGTCTGGGGTGCAAACTGCGTCGCAAGCCCAAGCAATGAAACCAACGCCGGCAGAAAGATCCTCGCCGAAATGCCTAACACCCCCGGCTCACTCGGAATCGCCATCAGTGAAGCCATTGAGCAGGCCGTTACCGACAAGGAAGGCAAAACAAGATACTCGCTCGGCAGCGTTCTTAATCACGTTATGCTGCATCAGACAATCATCGGCCTCGAGGCCAAAAAGCAGTTAAAACTCGCCGGAGAAAAGAAAGTCGACGTCGTTATCGGTTGCGCTGGCGGCGGCAGCAACTTCGCAGGTCTGTCTTTCCCCTTCGTCGCCGATAAAATCAACGGAGCTAATATCAAAATTATGCCCATCGAGCCGACCTCCTGTCCCTCGATGACGAGAGGCCCCTTCGCCTACGACTTCGGCGATACTGCCTGCACAACCCCGCTTCTGGCCATGTATACACTCGGTCACTCCTTTATCCCGGAGCCCATTCACGCCGGAGGCCTGCGGTACCACGGTATGGCGCCACTCGTCTGTCAGGCCATCGTCGAAGGACTTCTTGAACCAAAGGCCTATCCCCAGACCAAATGCTATCAGGCCGCCCTCACCTGGGCTAGGACCGAAGGCTATATTTGCGCACCCGAAACAAGTCACGCCATCGCAGCAGTAATTGACGAAGCCGCAAAAGCCAAAGAGGAAGGCAAAGAAAAAGTTATCCTGTTCAACTATAGCGGTCACGGCCTTATGGACCTCTCCGGTTACGATGCCTTTATGTCTGGAAAGCTTATCGATCACGAGTTGCCGCAAAAAGACCTTGAAAAATTCACCGCACCCTTGAAAAATCTTCCTAAGGCCGAGGCGAGAAAAACTGGAAAATGGTAATGTCCGACAAGGTTAATGTCCGACAATATAGATATTGCGAAACAGCAGAGAAAAGACCGATAAAAAGGCCGTTT
>CAIYOL010000326.1 GCA_903927855.1 uncultured Planctomycetota bacterium | reverse complement strand
CGGGCTGCCGATCGCCCAGCGCATCGTGGCCGAGCACGGCGGCCGACTGGAAATCGAAAGCACTCCAGGCGTCGGCACGACGGCAGCAGTGGTTCTTTCCGTCAGGCGTAGTGCGTGAAGCGTAGAGCGTGAGGCGTATATGAAACACCGGGCGGTACGATTCTTATCACAGCGCACAAAACTCTCGAAAGTCTTACGCTTGATAAAGAAACGATGCACTATAAACAGCAGCTTGCTCTAAAATATGCTGAACTTGTTTATTACGGTCAGTGGTTTTCACCGCTGCGGGAAGCCCTTGATGCATTTGTCAATGTTACTCAGCGAAACGTCACCGGTGAGGTCAAGGTCAAACTATTTAAAGGACAATGCACGCCGGCCGGCGCAAAAAGCCCGAACAGTCTGTACCGGACAGATTTGGCAAGCTTCAAGATGGGCGCCGAATACCAGCCGATGGACGCGACTGGATTTATTCGTCTATTCGGATTACCGATGAAAGTGGCTGGAGCAATTAAAAGAAAGAAATGATTTAGCTCCGGATTCTAACGCAAAGGAGGCGTTGTGCCAGTAGTACCGGATTGGATTTGGTTTGTCTTTATTTTTGCTTTTGGCTGTTGCATAGGTAGCTTCCTCAACGTTGTCATTTATCGTCTGCCCCGCGACGAATCCTTGATAACACCGCCTTCGGCTTGTCCTGCATGCGGCAGGGGTATTCGCTTTTATGACAACATACCGCTGGTCTCATGGCTGCTGTTAGGCGCTAAGTGTCGGTACTGCAAAGCCACCATCTCACCGCGTTATTTCGTCATCGAGCTATTGACCGGCCTGGTTTTCGTCGGCCTGTTCTTTTTGTTTTTTCGTACTGATTTGTGCGCCGGTGTTGGTCCGCTCCTGACTGGCGGCTGGTTCGTCTATCTTATTTATATTATTTTATTAGCTACCCTGATTGCCGCCTCAGCCATTGACCTGAAGTTGTGGGTCATTCCGCTCTCAATTTGCTGGTTTGCTACCGCAGTAGGCCTAATTGGCTCGGCGCTCGGCGGTTATATATTACATACTAGCGACCACGCCTTCTTACCGAATGCCTCAGCCAGGACCGCATCCTTGGCCGTAGGAGCCGCTATAGGGCTGGCAATATCCTGGGGCTTGTTGGCAACCGGCCTGATTAAAAGAAGTTACGATTCCGAAGACCTTCAGGATTTCCCTCAAAAGCCGGAAGAGTTAACAGAACAGCAGTTTGACCACCGTCTCGAGATTTGCAGGGAAATCATCTTTTTGTTGCCGATTATCATCTGCTCGCTGGCTGCCTGTTGGCTCAGCCAAAAAAGCCCCTCAATACGCACTTGGTGGCTGAATTTTTCACAACAGCCTGTAATTGCAGGACTTTTGGGTAGTTTATGGGGCTACTTTGTAGGTTGTGGGGTTGTCTGGTTCGCCCGCATTTTAGGTACTTTGGGTTTTGGAAAAGAGGCAATGGGGCTTGGTGATGTGCATTTAATGGGTGCCGCAGGAGCGGTAATAGGCGCAAGTTTAGTCGTTGTGGTGTTCTTTATCGCGCCATTCTTCGGCTTGGCCTGGGCAGGCCTGAGAGCATTTTTCAAAAAAACTCGACAAATTCCTTATGGTCCCTTCTTGTCTTTGGGTATATTTACTGTTATTATTTTACACGATAGAATACTTGACTACTTAAATGCAATACTTTATTATTAAAAACTGGAATTTACGGAAAAATTTAAATTTTGATGTAAAGGAGATACAAAAATGCGAACTGTTAACAAAAAAGCAATCATCCTGCTAGCCTGTCTTACATCAGCTTTGTTTCTTCCCGCCTGTACTGATTGGAAGAAAAAGTACAAAGCCCTGAATGTGGAGCACGAAAATCTAAAGGGCCTGCTAGAACGGGAAACAGCAGAGAAAGGCCAGCTCACTGCTGAGGTTTCACAGAACCGACAGACAATAGAAGAGCTCCAGAAGCAAATTGCCGAACGCAAGCAAACCGCGGCTCAAGCCAGCGGTTTTGGAGAAGGCTATGACGTTGCACTTAACTCTAAGGAAGGAACAGTTACAGTAACCGTCTCGGATAAAATACTCTTTGATCCGGGAAAAGCCACTCTGAAAAAAAGCAGCAGCACCGAGCTCGACCATATCACGTCTGTATTGCAGAGCAAGTACTCCGGCCGGCAAATAGATGTTGTAGGTCATACTGACTCAGACCCCATCAAGAAATCTCCGTGGAAAGATAACATGCAGCTTTCTACTGAGCGTGCTAACGTCGTGGTCAGATACCTGGTTGAACACGGAGTCCCTCAAAGTAATATTCGGGCAATAGGCCGTGGAGAGAGCCAGCCTGTCGCCTCAAATTCCACCGCCAGCGGTAAGGCAAAAAACCGGAGAGTTGAAATCGTTGTTCATATGAGATGATGACTACTGCTGATAACTGCTGGTAAGTCGAAAAAAAATGGCCTTTACACGGTAAAGGCCATTTTTATTTTAAGGAATAGTTTTAGCATCACCTCTGGCTTATTCATCAACTGCTTTCGGAAACAGTTTTATTCCCAATAGTCGTGCAAATTTCTTGGGAACTTCGCTATTATCGTACGTTCCAGTGAAAACCTCGGCTTTAGGACCGAATGCATAAATAGGCACCGGCATAGCAACGTGACCGCCGGTAGACCAGTTTAAATTCAGGTCATTGCCTTTCAGGTTGCCGCCTTTTATGATTAATCCGCCTGTCTCATGGTCAGCGGTTACAACAACTAATGTTTGTTTGTCTTTTTGCGCAAAATCAATGGCAGTTTTGACCGCCTGGTCGAAAAGCAGGGTTTGCCTGATGACGCCACCCGCATCATTGTCGTGACAGGCCCTATCAATCTGACTGCCTTCTATCATCAGAAAAAACCCGTAGCTTTTCCCTGCGCGGTCGAGAATGTCGACGGCTTTGGTGGTCAATTCAGCTAAACTCGGCTCCGGCTCTACAGTAGTTAATGCGCCAAGCTGGAATAGACCTAAAATATATGGGTTATTGGCAGTTTTCAGTTCTTCTGCATTTCGGACGTAAATGTATCCGGCTTCCTTAGCCTGCTCTATCAGGTTCTTTTGGTCATTTCGCTTACTCCTGCCGTCTGACCTCGGCAGAAAGTATTCTTTCCCACCCCCGAACAGGATATTTACTTTATTTGCGATTAACTGTTCTGCTATTTTATCCTGCATTTTGCGGCTTGTCACATGCGAGGCAAAAGCAGCCGGCGTGGCATCCGTAATTCTGGATGTGACAACAACACCTGTTGCCATCCCTCTGGCTTTAGCAACCTCAAGAATAGTCTGGTATCTTGTGCCATCTGGCATTATGCCAATCATGCCGTTGTTAGTTTTTACGCCAGATGCAAGGGCTGTTCCAGCTGCAGCCGAATCAGTTACCAGAGCATCGGCCGAATGCGTCCGAACAAAACCGCTGACCGGCATTCGTTCCATATATAATGTCCCATCTGGACCGACTGCTTTCATTCGCACAAGTGAAATCTGCCCCAGCCCCATACCGTCGCCAATACAGAATATGATATTTTTGACCCTCGTGTCGTGGATTTCTGGACAAGATTCTGCAGTAGGTGCTGGTGCATAAGAGCTTATGTCAACAGCATTACTCTTGGTGTAGCTGCGTTTACTTGTTTCGGTCTGTGTGCAACCAAATAAGGCTGCGCAGATGATTAAGCTTACGATTATCGCTGTCAGTGTTTTTGTGAACTTTTTCATTGTCTCAATGGCTATTCTGTTTATGTTGAATCGTATCTGTTATCTTATCATACCGTCTTTATCGATGCAAACAATGACCGCGCCGTGTTCAGCCGTACACAGCCACTTGGTTTTGGTTTGGGGTTTGATTACCCGGTTGTTTTTATAATCGCTGCGGCCGCAGCTGCATATCAAAATTCCAGCATCGAGATTTTCAAGAAAACGTTGTTCAGTAGTTTTCCTTGAGCCATGATGTGGAACAACAACTACATCAGCTTTAAGGTCAGGGTAAAGCCTAATAAGTTCTACCTGTGCAAATTTCTCAATATCAGAGCATAGCAGGATTTTTTTACCTGCAAATTCAACCAATAAAACCTGCGATTTATCATTGTCGCTCAATCCTTGTATTTGCTCGTTTGGCCAAATGATTTTTACTCTCGCATTACTGTGCAGGTCCACCTCCTCGCCTAAGGGCTGTATTTCAAGCCCTTTTTTACTCAATGACTCCTTAAGGAATTTTGCCGTGCCCCATCGGTCTGCCTGATTGAAAAAAGCGTTGTTGGCATAAACACCACTGACCTCGCAGCATTTGGCTACCTCTGGTATTCCATTGATGTGGTCCACGTCATTATGGCTTACTATAATCGAATCGATTCTGCTTATTCCGCTGTAACCCAAAAAAGGCAATACAACCCGCCTGCCAACATCTTTACTGTGCAGTGAGCCTGTATCGAACAAAATATTGGCTTTGCCCGGCAGTTGGGCCAATATCGCCTGCCCATGCCCGACATCCAGACAAGTCATTATCAACTCGTCCCGATATGTTCTTTGCCATTTTGTAACACCCAGAAAAACTATGACAGCCAAAATCATCGTTACAGAAATTACTCTTTTCACAAAAGGACGCTTAAAATGAATAAACGCTACAAACAAAATAGTGCAGTAGTAAAAAACTATCAGCCAAATTGCTATATGGCCTATAAGCACCTGTGAAAAATCTATTTGTGCCATACACTTTACGAGCCAAATGAGACACCTCGATAAAGGCTTTATTATCAAATCCAGCATCGACGCGACCGTCGGCAGAACTAGGGCGATAAGCAGCTTAAAATACCCCAAAAATGAAATCACCGCTATAAACGGCGAGGCAACCACCGTCCAGATGCTTGTAAGAGGTTGAATCGCATAAAAATTATATAACAGTATCCCTGCACTGGTCATCCATGCAACAAGGCTTACAGCAAATACCGCGACTATAGATGAAATGATACCGGAGATTATGCGAAAATAAGAGGGCAGTTTTCTGGTCTCAGGATTTTCGAACAACGCCGTCACCTTCTCGAAAATATAACTGCCGGTGCGTTTTGCCAGCAGCAGTATACCAAGCACCGCCGCAAACGATAATTGCCAGGAAACATCAAAAACCGCGTCGGGCGTGCCCAAATTCGCTGTCAGCCCCTCCGACGTAGCCACACTCGCCAGAATGTG
>CAIYOL010000325.1 GCA_903927855.1 uncultured Planctomycetota bacterium | reverse complement strand
GCCAAAGCCAAGAAATAGCTCCTGTTGAACCTGCAAAGCCCCTTAGTCCCAAAATAGGGCGGTGAAAGCGCTGGCGGGTACTTTTATACGTCCCGGACGGTGATTTTCCCGCCGAAATGCCCCGCAGGCCTTCAATGGTTTGCGGGGATAGCTTTTACCAGCCTATGGTCGCACTATATATCTTATGTAGAGTTGACAGCTTTGATTTTGGCAGGCTTTTTGACCTGGCCTGTATGGACTTTTAGATACGTTCGGAAATGAGTCTGTTCTGCTTCCCCCAAAATATGAAAGTCCGTTTTGCGGTATCAGCGTTTTCTGTGATATGCCGGCGGTTATAAAATCTATGGGATATGATTTTTGGAGAAAAACCCTGGGGATATTTTAAGGGGTGGTTAAGGTGGGCTGTCAATAAGAAAATGTCGCACCCCCCCCGAAAATCGGCACCCGAAAGCCTGAAAACCCGGCTCTGCGTCCTCCGCGGTCTCTGCGGTGAACTCAGGCCGTATTCACGAAGCCCTAGAATTGAAATCCAGGCCTCTGGAGGAACAAACCCGATACTTTGTACCTGCTGACAACCAGGCTAACCCTAAAGGCTCACTTTTCAGGGGCACTTTTTGTGGGAATTTTTGTTGGCCAGGTTTTTGGACAAACCTTACCGGCGTCGGGGTTTGCAAGCCCTCGACATAATTACATACAGGTCTTGACCATTGATAAGATGTTGGGTTTTTGGGCATGTTGATCCGATTAGTCTTTGTCAGTTTTTATCGTCAGTGTTTTTTTAATTTGATTTGTGGTTGATGTGGCATGAGGTTACGGAAATCATCTTGCATATCAGTAAAGTCTCAAATAACGTTATGTAAAGTCATTAAATAATAGTAGGTTAAGGGGGTGAAGTGGAAACGGAATCCAATGACTTCGTGCTCGGGCAAGGCATGAGAAGGCAGGAAAGGATTTATTTGAGAAAAGTTGGTGGGTTTCGTCCGTCAAGGCGGATTGCACCCACC
Source organism: uncultured Planctomycetota bacterium (assembly GCA_903927855.1). GTDB lineage: Bacteria > Planctomycetota > Phycisphaerae > Sedimentisphaerales > Anaerobacaceae > CAIYOL01. The sequence goes on along the minus strand of CAIYOL010000325.1, from coordinate 995 downwards.
CTACCCTAGTTTATGAGGCCCGTAATTCTCCCAGAATCGCCTCAATTTTAAGAAGAATCCTGAGTAAAGTGTTTCTTCTGGATAAGGTAAATTAGCGAATAGTTCTTCATATGTGATCCAGTTAAGGCACAAGCTATCAATACGTTTTATATCAGGGGAGGGCCAATTAGGTTTTTGCGAGCACTTATGCAAGTCGCTTATAATCGTGCTGGGGTCGTTCTTATACTCTTTATATTTCTGGTATAACCGTGATTTCACATTTGCATATCTAAACATTTCAGGTGTTACCAGTGTGACAAAGACTTTATCGGCGTATCTTTCCGAATCCGAACTCCGAAAAAAAAGTGCATTTTCAATGACGCGAAGTAACTGATTTCGCTGGCTATCGTTAGTAGTGCCCGCAGATATATCAGAATTGTATTTCATCTCGCAGAAGCAGACCCAGGGATTCTTAAAATCATCAAGTTGTATGCCACTTTTGGTGGGCTCTCGGCGGGATATTGTACCTAACGCAAGATCAATGCTTGTATTACGTTCGCCCTTGCGTGGAGGTAAGGGCATACATTCAAGCCAAATCCTAGGGCATATTTGCTTAATCTGGTCTGAGTTGGTGAGAAGCTTGGTCAGTTTTTTAATGCCCTCTTCGCCATATAAGGCATAGCCGTACGCGATTAGAAAAGTCCAGACCCGCTCGTCAGCAAAATCGGGAGTCTGAGCTACCTCCTGAGCTTTAATCTTTTTTATTAGACCATTTTCCCATTTCGCTCTACCCAGATAAAAGTAAGGCTCAATGTTATCTCTGTGTCTGCTCAAGATTTCAGCTAACAAATAATTATTCACATTGTTCTACATATGAGCCTGTCCCATAAACCCGTTGGAGATAGTCACGCAATGTAGTAGAATAAGCCAAACGATGTGTGCCGGAGGTTTTTAACTGTGGCCTACAATCTGCTGCTGTGTGATCGAGAGCAAGACTACCTGATGCCGCCCTCGTT
>CAIYOL010000324.1 GCA_903927855.1 uncultured Planctomycetota bacterium | reverse complement strand
GCCCTGGCAGCAGCTTCCTCAATGCCCGTATGGCCGACCATATCCGGATTGGCGAAATTTATTACCATTACATCATATTTATTCGAATCTAATCTTTGAAGCACGATATCAGTAACCTCGAAAGCCGACATCTCAGGCTTTAAGTCGTAAGTTCGCACTCGCGGTGAAGGCACGATTTGCCTGTCTTCGCCCTTAAAGGGCTTTTCGGTATAATCATTGAAGAAGAAGGTAACGTGGGCATATTTTTCTGTTTCGGCACAGCGGAATTGCTTCAGACCCAGAGAACTCCAGTATGCCCCTAAGATATTTTCCATTTTAGGCGGTTTCGGAAACGCCACCGGTGCAGGTATTGTTGCGTCGTATTCGGTCATACATACGAAATATATGTTTGGCTTGGTGGTTCTCGGAAAATCTTTGAAGTCCGGCTCGACAAACGCGCGGACGATTTCGCGAGGCCTGTCCCCGCGGAAGTTAAAAAATACTACGCCGTCACCATCCCTGATAGTTGCTATTGGTTCGTTGTCTTCGTTCACGATGCAGGTCGGCTCAATAAATTCGTCCGTTACGTTTTTTTCATAGCTTTTGGCTACCGCCTCTGCCGCATTGGCGGCTTTAAGACCTTTACCTATCCTCATGCAATCGTATGCCTTTTGCACTCGCTCCCATCGGCTGTCACGGTCCATCGCATAGAATCTGCCCATAACGGTCGTAATTTTGCCTGTGCCTATTTTCTGGGCCTGTTTTTCAATCTCAGCTATATAACCCGCACCGCTGTCCGGTGGTGAATCTCGCCCATCGGTAAATGCGTGGATAAAAACATCTTTTACGCCATTTCTTTTTGCCAATTCGAGCAGGCCGTACAGGTGGTCCAATAGCGAATGTACGCCGATATTACTGCACAGTCCCATAACATGCATCTTGCCACTATTGTCCTTTATGAACTTGATTAGATTCTGAAATTCTTTATTTTCGAAGAATGACCCATCTCGAATAGTTTTGCTTATTCTTACGGATTCCTGCGGGACAATTCTGCCAGCCCCGAGATTTTGATGTCCTACCTCGCTATTGCCCATAGTTCCGTCGGGTAGCCCTACGTCTTCACCGCTGGTATAAATGAGGCAATTGGGGAATTCAGCCATTAGCATATTGTCCGTAGGGATATTGGCGCACTTAATGGCGTTATACGCATTTTCAGTACTGTTAGGGTTGTAGCCCCAGCCGTCGCGGATAATCAATATGAACGGTTTGTTTTTCAAAACTGCTTTTGTCATAAGGAGCAACCTTTCAAGTAAGACAACAGAGACGAAGTATTACCTCATCTATATCTTTAGGGTCTAACCGGCTTTGCCGATTTGTCGCAAAATAAGGTCCCGTTGAATTTAGGTAGCTATGATATAGCACTGCATTAAATATGTCAAACATTTAGCTAAAAACGCTCAAAGGCAGTATGTTTTTGTGCCGATAAAAGCCTTTGGCAACAGTAGTTACTATGGATAATTTCGGTCGCCGACTGAAAATTACCCGTGGATGTTTGGAGATGACAACTGCAGCGTTATCCGGTGCAGGAAAGGAAAACATCTATGTCCAATAATATGGATGGCCGTCTTACAGACAAGCATTGTTTTGCAGCTATGAGGGTTCTCTGTGTATGTACGGTGGGTTTATTGGTTGCCGGCGGTTGTGGGCAAAACCAACAACGGTCGGTTGATTTGTATGTCGATGCCGTAATGTTCAAGGAACTTAACGAGAATGAAAAGGCCGTCGAAAAGCTCAACTCGGCAGTAAAATTAAACAAGCATTTTTCGCTGGGTTATTCCATGCTCGGCGATATTTATCAGGAGACGGGAGATTATGAAAAAAGCGTTGCCTCTTACGAAAAAGCAACGGAAATGAATCCCTGGTCATTCAAGGACTATTTCAATCTTGGGCGGGTTTATCAGATAAGAAAGGAATTTACACAAGCGGTCGAGGCCTACGTTAAAGCCTGTGAGATCAAGCCTGATTATCTGGAGGCGCATATCAATGCCGCCAAAGTCTACTATGAAATCAAAGACTATAACAGCGCTTTGATTTATGGTGGACGCGCTGAAAAAATTGACCCTAATGTAGGCGAAATCCCAAAGATGCTTGGCGATATTTACGAATCGCGAGAAAGTTATGACCAGGCCATTGCACTTTATAAGCACGCGCTGGAAATAGATAGTAACAACCCTGAGATTATGACTTCGTTGGCGGTTGCATACCTGAAAACAGGGCGTTATAACGACGCAAAAGAGTTGTTAACATCGGTGATACAAATCCGGCCTGATAACAGTACCGCTTATAGACATCTTGGATTCTGTTTATTGCAGCTTAAGGATGCAGACGAATCGGTGGAAAGCTACAGTAAGGCGGTTGAGATAGATGGTAAGGATTGGGAATCGCATCGGGGACTCGGAGTTGCTTATATATTACAAGGGAAAAGTGAAGATGGGACGATAGATGAATCGCTTAAGGCAAAGGCAATTCAGCAGTGGCACCTGTCTTTGGAAATCAACCCTGACCAGCCTAAGAGTGAGAAATTACTTAAACTGATACAATATTATTCAAAAAAATAAGAAAAGTCACTTTGCAAAAACGTTTGCACATGCTACAAGCTATAAAATGGTAACCTTGTATTTTAACGGATTTTTAAGGGTTATGCAGAGTTGAAGAGGGAAGAAAACAGCACCCGGCCGGGTTCTTCTTCAGGTCGGGTTTTTTTGAAGCACCTATATCTGGCACTGCCGGATTCTTCGGCACATCTTATTTTCTGGCCTTTGGTGGTTATTGGTATAGCACTGGATTTGTGGAGTAAAAAAGCCGTATTTAACTGGTTAGAGCATCGCGGCAGCGTTTCAATTATCGATGGTTTTTTGCGATTGGTAACAGCCTTAAATGACGGCGCCGCTTTCGGACTATTCGCCGGGCATCCTTACTGGTTAGTGGCAGTTTCGTGCGTTGCGTTGGTAGTTATTTTTGCCTGTTTCCTCTTCGGCGGAAACAAGCAAAGATTGGTTCAAATTGCTCTTGGGCTCTTTGCCGCCGGTGTTTGTGGTAACCTTTACGATAGAATATTTAATGATGGTCAGGTGCGTGACTTCATTGATGTTTATTACTGCCAGCGTCATTGGCCGGCATTCAACGTAGCAGATAGCATGCTTTGCATTGCGGTTGGATTGGGGATAATCTCGTGCTTTTGGGTTCCCAAACGCTCTTCATAGCATTTGGCAGGATTTGCAAGTTTACTGGGAAGTCTTTTCAAAAACGTGCTCGGCAACATAAATGGGGGCATTCGAGGCAACGCCCAGTGCAATCGCGTCAGAAGGCCGGGAATCAATTTTAACGGTTTGACCGTTTGAGCTTAGGTGTATCTTTGCATAGAAAGTGTGATTGCGCAGGTCATCTATAACTATCTTTTCTATTTTGACGCCGATATTTTCAATTACATTCTCTAATAAATCGTGCGTCATTGGGCGCGGCGGCTTGATGCCTTTTAGCCTGCGGTCGATTGCAAAAATTTCTACTATGCCGATAACGATTGGAAAGCTGCGCTCGCCGTGTCGCTCTTTTAAGACAATTACCTGCTGGTCGGATGTTTCGTTAATGATTATTCGCGATAGTTCAACTTCAACGTCCATTTAAGGCGGTGCCTTTATTAAATGATAGCGCAGCAATGCTCACGTATGTATAGTTTACAATTCTGAGAGGTGTTTTTCAAGCAGTTTCAGTTGTTCCGATAGTTCAGCCAGCTTATCTCTGGCTTGAACCACGACTTGCGGCTTGGCCTTGGCGACAAAATTTTCGTTGTTTAATCTGGCCTCTACGGCTCTTTTCGCCTTCTCTATTTCGTCCTTTTGCTTTTCAAGCTTCCTGCGCTCGGCATCAGGGTCTATCACATCATGCATATAAAATGACATTCCCTCCACTACCGAGACCGCGGCTTTGGATGGTTTAGGAACATCGGTTCCCGGATTGAATTCCTTAAGACCTGCCATTTTGCAAATCAGGTCGGCATTGGTCTTTAAGGAAGGAAGAATTTCTGCCGGCACTGACGCCGAAGCAGATACCATCTCCGAATTAGGGATGTTGTATTTATTTTTCATGTCCCTGAACGCCCGAACCGGACTCTGGATAATCTCAATTTGCCTTTCGACGTTTTCATCTACTAAAGAATTCAGTTGTTTCGGCCATTCTGCAACAACCAGTGCTTCAGATTTTTTAGCTTCGGCAATGCCCTTAAGTCCCCTGACAGGGGTGATTTCGTTGAGCTTTTGGAATATTCCTTCGGTGATAAACGGCACAAACGGATGCAGCAGGCGCAAAGTCTGGTCCAGCACAAATGCTAAGACGTTTTGAGCAATCGGCCTTTGCTGTTTATCCTGCATTCGCGGCTTTATCCACTCAAGGTACCAGTCGCAAAAATCGTTCCAGAAAAACTTATAAAGCTGCGCTAACGGCTCGCTGAATTTAAACTCGTCTAACTGCCTCGTGACATCGGCGATGGTTTGCGCCAGCCGTGAAAGAATCCATCTGTCGGTGATTGTCATTTTATTTTTATCGAATTTTTCCGGCTCTAGACCATCCAGATTCATCATCGCAAAGCGCGAGGCGTTCCAGAGTTTATTGCAGAAATTCCGGCCGATGTCGAATTTCGGCGATGTATTTTCCGTCCGCCCGTCGGGCAGTTTCATTTTCTCTATCGGCATCCTGACATCCTGCGTCTGTGTTGTCATACTGACCAGCGTAAACCGCATCGCATCGGCCCCGTGGCTGTTAATGGCCACAAGCGGGTCAATCCCGTTGCCGAGACTCTTGGACATCTTGCGGCCTTCGCCGTCCTGTATCATTGCGTGAATGAAAACGTCCTTAAACGGGATATCGCCGGCGCAGTACTGGCCCATCATCAGCATACGCGATACCCACAGCGTTATAATCTCGCGGGCAGTGCAAAGCACATCGCTCGGATAGAAGGTCTTAAGTTCCGGCGTCTCATCCGGCCAGCCCAGCGTGCTGAACGGCCACAACGCCGAACTAAACCACGTATCTAAGACGTCCTCGTCTTGGACTAGGTTATCAGAACCGCATTTCGCACAGCTTGTCGGGTCATTTATGCCGCTATTAGTTTGTTCACAATCTTGGCAATACCATATTGGAATCCTATGTCCCCACCAGAGCTGCCTGCTTATGGGCCAGTCTCGGAGGTTTTCCAGCCAGCTTCGATATGTTTCCTTATAGCGTTCAGGAATGAACCTCAACCGACCGTCAAGCAGCGGCTTTAACGCCAAACCTGCTAATGAGTTTACCGGAACATCAGTTCCCTCAATAAGCCAGGAGCCGAACTTTTCTTTCAAGTGTTCGATAGGTTTTTTGACGGCGATATACCAT
>CAIYOL010000323.1 GCA_903927855.1 uncultured Planctomycetota bacterium | reverse complement strand
TAAAAAACAGAATTCAGAATACGGAACTCAGAAGACAGCAAGTAGCGTAAGCCATGCCGCGCACATAAAAGTGAAAACCATAATAAAATCCACTCAGTCAAAAGCGAAAAAACGCTTTTTAATAGATTATTTGTTGGTCCCCCCTGGGGGTTGGCTGCCCGCCAAACGTAGCGGCGGGTAAAGACCTGAAACCTTGCCTTACTGGGCGAATGACGTCCCTAAGGGACTGGCACTACCTGTACTCTGCTGAGTATAGGGTACGTATTATACCAAATTTCAGGCAAAAGTCAACGAAAATAGTTAAAAAGGCAAAAGCCGAACTGTAGGACGCAACAGCAAGACGTGTTACTTTTTAGGTTTTCTTAAAAACATCGCACCGAGGCCGAGCAGAAAAAGCCTATGTGCTTTTGACTCCATCTATACTTGTTTCCTTAGCCGTTCATAACATTCTTTACACACAACGTGCTCATTAAAGACACATACCTGTTCGAGCCTTCCTATAGACCTTTCACAGTTTTTGCAGTTTTCGATGTTTTTGTGTGAGGCGACGTTATTTGCGGAATTACTGCATGGTTCTTGAAAAGATAACGTTTGAGGCTGATCTATAATCTGTCTTTCTTCTACAGGCTTTTTCTTTTCAAATCTTTTGGCTTTTATTACATATGTCCCCGACCACCTATCATGCCATCCACGGACTCTCTCCCCCAAGAAAGAGAGGCCATCAAATGGAACAAACCTCACTAGGGCTCTTTTTGCTATTGTACCAACAGATGGCTTTGCGCCAGTTGAGGTGACAACCTTGGTGCCAGTGATGAACTTTGCTGGACTTCTTTGCCACATTGCTTCAAAAATAAAGTCATAGAAGTAACACAGAGAAATACCAAAAAACCAATCAGTGAAGGGGTCAATATTCTCGAAAGATGATGGTTTTACTAAACCGGAATAAACCAAGAGAATCGCAAATATAAACACAGTTGCATAGGCGAAAAGCCTGAAAATAACTGTATCAAACAATAAATTGCCGATGCGAAGTAATGACATAGCTGCCTTGTGTTTACCCAATTTTATACTGTGCTCAGGACACAATTGCCCCGGCGCAAGAAGCCAAAATTTATCACATTCGATGCAATATCCAATATAGTCTGAGGGTAAGTCGCATTTTGCGCACCTACCGGTTTCAAAATTTAGATAGGTTCCTTTACAGCCCTCACAGACATATCCTTCGATATTCCCTTTTTGTGAAATTGGTTCACTTGTCTTTTCACCTCTTAAAGCAAGCACTTTTTCCCACAAACCTCTATATCTTGCTTCAGTTTCGATTATTGCCTGAGCATAATGAGAGTATTCTCCCAAGTTTTTGGTAGCTGCCTTTATTACATCGGCGTCTGTGGCCTTTTTCCAAGCTTGGTTTGCTTCATCAATATTTTTTTCCATATTGTTTCTTTCAATTATGCTATAAGTTAAGAAGCAGGGTTATTCAATCTTTTAGAGCATTCGTAGCAAATTGTATTGCCTTTGGATAAAAATGTCTTTTCGAGTTTTCCAATTTTTCGACCGCAATTCAGGCAAGAGTTACTTGTGTTAGTAACTTCTTCATATTGGTTGCCTATGTTTTGCTGAACGGCCGTTTTCCTGAAACTTGTCGATGGACAGAGCAATTTTCTTAAAACGGTTATAATCATAAGAACTGTTAAAGCGCCGCAAATGAAAACTATTAACCCAATACCCAAACGATGTCCGCTTTCTCCATTTTTTGCGGCACAGCTATTTTTTGTGAACTGATTATATTCGTACCCAATATCGTATCTGAATGAATCGATTATCTTGGTAAAGGTGGGCAAATCGTTTTCAAAACTATCTTTGGTTGAATAACAATGTAGGTTGACTGACCCGTAATTACTTGGAATTATTGACGATAACATAACGACCTTACCAATCCCGACTACTTCAGATTCCACTTTAATAAACAGGATATTTCTTCTCTTATCATATATTGTCTGCCCCAATTTCATGTTTTGGATTAGATTGGGCAGTTCTTTCTCAACTGTGTGCAACCCTTCTTGTGCGTCCTTTTCCCATTCATCAGAGGAAACATATTTCTCAATTTCGCGTTCCGGCCAACGTCCTTTTTTATCCATTGCAAATACTACGTAGGGATAAGTGAAATAAGTTGTGCTTATTTTTTGGAACGCGCCACCGTAGTTTTGATTTAGTACTGCAGCGGATGCGTTTTGTTCCTGCAATAGTTTAAGAGTTGCTTCTATAGTATCTCTCGGGATTTCTTCCCAGCCAGCAGGGATAGTGAGGGAGAAATGCCCTTCTGGATTGTGATATGCGACAGGCTTCGCATTATCTAAATTAAGTGTATTTTCAGATGACGTGAACTTGTTACTCATTTTATCTGTTTTGACATTTGCCCAAAGACCTTTACTCTGGCTACGAGCTACAGCTTCCAGCTGTTGGTACTTGTAATAAAAGCTGTGCTTGAATCGCAAATCCGCACAAGCATAGCCTTCGCTCAATAACAATTCATTTAGAAACCTCCTGTCAGATAGTTGTACATAGGCCAAGAGTCTGTCGTACCCATCTCGTGTTTGTTTTTCGTCAAGATAAATCGTAACGCTTTTGCCCAAGACCAGTTGTCTTGTGAATGCTGTCGCTTCGGGGCTAAAATACATTAAGCCAGTTTGCGGATTGTAGGTGCATGAGGTATCAATCCCCCACAATCTGATACGCGTATAAGGTTTGCTGCCATCCGGAAAGTTTATATCAAAGGTAGCTCCATCGACAACGATTGCAACATCGAATACTTTATTGTGATAAAGCTCAATATCATAAGCGGCATTTGCTTCAAATATTGGGGTTTGGGTGGTTTCTTTGAGGGCGATGATTTTGTCGCTGGGAATAGCGAAATTGAGGTTCTGACCTGAGGTTACGATTAGCGTAGCAATGCCTATTACATCACCTTTGCTATTCACAACGGGACTTCCGCTTGAACCGGGGGAAATGGGAGCGGTTATCTGGAGTATTTTGCCAAAGGCGGGAATATCCCGCACTGAAGAGACTATGCCTGTCGATACGCTTGATTCAAGTCCCAAAGGATTGCCGATAACGATAACATCCTCACCCTCTGCAGGAATAGATGTACTGAGTTTCAAAAAAGAAATGTTGCTGTCCACCGTATTTACTGAAAGCTTGACAATATCGGCTTCGGTGTCTTTGGCAGCAATACCCTGCACCGGATATTCTTTGCCTGCCGAGGTTTTAATAACGGCTGAATAGGCGCCTTCGATAACATGATGGTTTGTGATTATGCTGCCTTTATTATCTATGAAGAAACCGCTCCCCTGACCAATTGGCTGGCTATTGGCATCGAAAGTTTGAATGAGAACTACCGCCGGCTTTACGTTCTGTATCAGTTTGACAACTTCCTCTCCGGCATTCACGATAGTCGGTATGGCTATCCAATATAATAACGAATGCAAAGGTATCAGCAAAGTGATGCGTTTTCCCATAGAAAACTCCTTGACGAATTGGGTAAATTATAGCCAGAAACGTTTGCCAAGGCAAGGGCGCTAAAGGAAAGGGGTTAACTGTCAAGATTCAAATCTAATAAGAAAACCTTACGCATTCGCCTTCGCCACAATCCTTTTTTGCTTGTGCTACGAAGGACAGGGGCTACGGCGGATAAAAGATGACGGGGCCAAACAGAAGTTAATCTTTGCTGGTTACGTAGATGACCTGCTCGGCGAACAGATTGGGGGCGAATCGCACCGGCACTATTTTCGCCTTGCCCAATGGGATCCGCTTTTCAACTTTGACGCCGAGCTTATTGCAAAACTGGTCGAAATCCTTCAGCGACAAAAAGTGAATGTTGGGCGAATCGTGCCAGCTCAGCGGCAATTGTTTAGTCACCGGGGCCTTACCTGAAAATATGAGCTGTGCCCTGCACCGCCAGTGCGCAAAATTGGGAAAGCTGACGATTACCTTCTTGCCGACCCGGAGCAGCTCCTTAAAGACCTTCTCCGGCTCTTTTATCGTCTGCAGCGTCTGCGACAGGATTACATAATCGAAGCTCTTGTCGCCGTAAAACTTAAGTCCCTGCTCGACATTCTGCTGGATAATCGGCAGCTTTCTGCAGACGCAATCCAGCACAAGCTCCTGCTCGAGCTCGATGCCATTACCATTTATGTTTTTATCTCGCACGAGATTGACCAGCAGTTGGCCGTCGCCGCAGCCGACGTCGAGCACAGAACTATCCGGCTCAATGAGAGATTCTATCAGGTCATAATCCACGCGTGCCCTGTGTGCGTGCCTGAACTCATCAAGCTTCAGCATACTTCGTGCGTAACACGAGCATGTTTTCCGCTCGAACGCCGGCTGATATGTCGCCTGCAAAAAGCAGCAAATAAATCCTCCCAGCGCCTCCGGCTCCAGCAGAAACGCATCGTGGCCGTACGGCGAAGCGATATCGCAGTAGCTGACGTCCTTACCCGCGGCGGCGAGGGCGTCCACCATCGCCTTGGATTGCGCGGGCGTAAAGAGCCAGTCGCTGGCGAAACTGATTACCATAAACCGCGACTTCGTTTTCGCAAAGGCCCTTTCCAGAGTTCCGTATTCTCTCTGAAGGTCGAAATAGTCCGACGCCTTGGTTATATAAAGGTAACTGTTGGCGTCGAACCTTTCCACGAAGCTCTGTCCCTGATAGTCGAGGTACGTCTCGACTGCGAACTCACTGTTGAAATCGTAACTGTAGCTATCGGCCCCGCGTAGCTCACGCCCGAATTTCGCGCGCATACCCTGCTCCGACAGGTAAGTTATATGCCCAATCATCCGCGCGATGCCCAGCCCTCTGTCAGGGCCGTCGCTATCGTGATACTGCCCGCCGGAAAAATTGGAATCCGCCAGTATCGCGTTTCGTCCCACCGCGTCGAACGCTATAGATTGCGCGCTCAGGTGCGTCGTCGTCGCAATTGCTATCGCCGATTGAACAAAATAAGGATACGCAATCGCCCACTGCAAAACCTGCATTCCGCCAATCGAGCCGCCGATTACGCTCAGCAATTTCTTTATGCCGAGTTTATCCACCAGCAGCTTTTGCACCTTCACCATATCGGCGACGGTTATAATCGGAAAGTCCAGCCCGTATGGCTTGCCCGTCTGTGGATTAGTATCGCAAGGCCCTGTTGTTCCGCTGCAACCGCCGAGAAAGTTTGAGCAAATGACGAAATACTTGTTCGTGTCGATGCCCTTGCCGGGCCCGACCATGACGTCCCACCAGCCGGGCTTTTTGTCATCGGGGCTGTTTACCCCTGCAACGTGCGCATTGCCGCTTAGCGCATGGCAAATCAGAACGGCATTGTCGCCTGCCTCGTTGAGCCTGCCGTAAGTCTCGTATGCCACGTCAATCGGGCCTAATCGCTTGCCGCTCTCTAACTCCAGAGGCCTATCCTGCCCGACGACGCGCATCGTCTCCGTCTTTACGACGCCGACCGAATTTTCTCTTGTTTTTGCCATAGCACGTTTAAGTATATACAAAAACTTTCCACTGTAAAGCACAACAGTAAGTCGGCAAGGGGGCTTTGATGATATTTTCTGCATCGGAATTTTTAAAAACACTTGACATTGTGAACTACCGGCCATAAATTGTATTTCAGTTGGTTATAAATACAAAAACATCGGGGCAGAGCGAAACGAATAAATTTAGCGAAAGGAATTGTAAAATGGCAAAGAAGAAAAAAGCTGCAAAAAGGAAAAAAGCTGTGCCGATGTGGTCGGCTCGCGACATCAATCTGCTCAAAAGGCTTTTCCCGACAAACCCGACCTCTAAGATAGCTAAAAAGCTGAGACGCAAAACAGACGCGGTGAAGAAAAAAGCT
>CAIYOL010000322.1 GCA_903927855.1 uncultured Planctomycetota bacterium | reverse complement strand
TCGTCCTCGTAATCCTTTTCGCCGCGATGATAATAATCCTCCCGATGCAGTAGCATCACAACGTCGGCGTCCTGCTCAATACTGCCGCTCTCGCGCAAATCGCTCATCCTTGGCCGATGGCCTTCCCGCCCCTCTGGCGAACGATTCAACTGGCTCAAGACTACTACAGGAATGTTCAATTCTCTCGCCAACGCCTTCAGGTATCTCGAAATCGTCGTGATTTCCTGCTGGCGGGATTCAACCCTGCTCGTTCCTAAATGCATCAGTTGCAGATAATCCACCATGATGCATCGGATGCCGCGCTGACTTTTAAGCCTTCTCGCTTTTGCTCGAAGTTCCAGCGGTGTCAGCGATGAGCTATCGTCGATATAAATCGGTGCTTCGCTCAGCTCACCGCACGCTTTGACCAGTGCCTCATAATGTTCAGTATCGAGCATACCCTTCCTGACTCTTTGCGCATCGATTCCGCTCTTGCTGCACAAAAATCTCTCTGCCAATTGTTGTTTGCCTGTCTCTAATGAAAATATCGCAACCGGCGCCTTCTCTATCACCCCGATATGCTCAGCCATATTTAACGCTAAGCTTGTTTTTCCCATGCTCGGTCTGCCGGCAATGACTACCATCTCTCCTCCCTGCAAACCGCAGGTCATCTCGTCAAGAGCGTAGTAGCCGGTTGCTAAACCCGTAACTTGGTTGTCCTTGCGCTTCTCTATAAGCTCATAAGCGTGAACAACCAAGTCCTTTAATCCGGTGGCGGAGCCGCTTATATTTTTATCGGTAACGGAAAAAATCTTCCGCTCCGCCTCATCAAGTTTTTCGCCAGGCTCGCCGTCCCCGCTGAACGCATCGTTCAAAATCTCCCCGGCGGCGGCAACAAGCTCACGCAATAGTTGCTTGTCTTTGACAATCCCTGCGTAATACATCACGTTGGCCGACGATGGCACAGATTCCAGAATCTTAGCGATATATTCTACTCCGCCGATCTCCTCTAATTGTCTGCGCTTCTCAAGTTCATCGCGGAGCAGCACCGCATCGATAGCTTCGCCTCTATTTTTCTCGTAAAGCGAAACCAAAGCATCAAAAATCATTTGGTGTTCGATTCGATAAAAGGCATCTGTCTTCAGTAGACCGACAACCTCGTTGATACAATTCGGGTCGATTATCATCGAGCCTAACACCGCCGCCTCTGCCGCAAGCGATTCCGGCATACTGCGGGCATCCACCCCGTGCTGGAGCCCGCTGGCTGATTCCGCACCAGTACCAGTATTTGGTACGCGGATACCGACTATCGTGCTTCTCTTGCCTGTAATGACTTTTTCTTTACTCGCTTTGCTGGTCATTTGGCTTATTTTCTTCCTGTGGCTTGGCCGCTTCGCCCTCAGCCGATTCTGCGACAACAACTACGTTAACGGTGGCCGTCAAATCTCTGTCGAATCTCAGCGTAACCTTGTGTGTCCCCACCTGCTTTATATGTTCCGTCAGATGAACCATCTCGTCGGCAACCTTAAAGCCCTGCGAACGAAGATTCTCCGCTATCTCCACGTTGCTAATCGAACCGAACAAAACTCCCTGCTCATTCGCCTTGGCGGCGACAACAGCTTCCGCTCCTTCCACCGCCGCTGCTGCTCCTTCGAGACGCTCTCTCTCGAGTTTTCTTTGTTCTGCCCGCTTGGCTGTTTCTTTTGCTAAAGAACGCAAATTTCCCTTGGTTGGCATAGTAGCCAGCCTCTGCGGCAGCAGATAGTTCCTCGCATACCCCGTGCTGACTTCAATTACATCTCCGAACCAGCCGAGTTCCTTAACATCCTCACAAAGCAAAACCTTCACCGCATTAGAAGAGCTTGCCTTATTGGAAATATCTCGTTTTTGCACCGTATCACTCCTTAATTACATTGTTCATCGTTATATAAAACTTCTAACGGCGTTCATACACTTCCGCAGACCTACAGCGGATTAGCTGCTGTGGCCGGGATGGCTCACGCCGTTAAATAGTATACGGCAATAGCGCCATATATCTGGCGCGCTTAATTGCTACATTCACTTTTCTTTGGCAGCTCGCACAATTACCGCTGCGCTTGCGCGAATATATCTTGCCGCGATGGGTCAGGAGTCTCTCCAGAGTATCGATGTCCTTATAATCAACGTATTTCTCGCCTCTTCTGCAAAAGCGGCATTGTGTCTGCTCCCGAACGCCAGCGTGACGCATTTTTTCTTCACTATCTGTTTTCTTTATTGGTGTTGCCATTTGTTACCTGTCTATTTGCCTTTCTTTTCACGAGATTAAAACGGTATATCATCTGCCCCTGTATTATTGCCAACCCCTTCTTCCGCCTCGGGGCTTTTCTCACTTACATCTTGCTCAGGTTTATTGGCGCTCGATGACCCGCCGGCGGGGCCGCCCAGAAACTGAAAGTTCTCCACGGTAACGCGGTGTTTGCTCCGCTTCGTGCCATCCTGGGCAGTCCAGCTATCGAAAGTCAGCCTGCCCTCAACAAACAGCGGCCTGCCTTTGGTCAGGTATTTGTTTATGTTCTCAGCCGTCCGACCGAACGCCCGGCAGTCCACAAAACAGGTTTCCTCCTTGTTTTCGCCGGCCTGACCCTTCCATCTCCGGTTCATCGCCAGCCCGAAATCAACCACAGCCGTCTGGTTCGGAGTGTAAGACAACTGTGGGTCGCGAGTCAGATTACCTATCAGCAAAACCTTATTGAAATTGGCCATTTTAGGCTCCTCTTTATAATTGATAGTTCAGCTATCCGTCAACAATACGCCTCAATCTGCCTGTTCCAAATCTTATGCCTCCGGCTGATCCGTCTGTTCTTGTTCCTCGTCTCTCGCCTCTCGTCCTTTGCTTGTTAGTTCTTGGGTTTCAGTCTCGCCGGCTGTTTGGGAGATAGTGCTCTTTTCAATATCTTCAACTGGTCTATTCTCAGCACACAGAATCAAAGCTCGCATAATCCGTTCCGAGAGCTGAATGTCCTTCTCGATGCCCTGCAGTTTGCCGCCCTCGGCCTTGAAATAACAAAGGATATACGTCCCTTTGCCCTTGCCGTTGATTTCGTAGGCGAGCTTCCGGTCATCCCATTTTCTTATTGAAACAATCTCGGCGCTTGCCTTTTCCAATATGTTTCTGATGGTCGCGGTAACCCCATCCCAATCCGTAGTCGCTTCGGCCGAATCAACAAGAAACATCGCCTCGTACAATTTGGGTTCCCCCTTCACCGCCTTTTTGCCGGATGGGGTCTCTTTCTCATTCTCAATAACAGTATCCAATCCAAATACCTCCTGTTTCCCGCCTCAGCCATACCCGACATACAGCAGGCCTATGGCGGATTAAACTTATTCATTGTCGCTCTTATTCCATATTCAATCCAACAAAGCACAGCGTCCCGTGCCTTGGTAATTGCCTTCTCCAGCAGCGGCCTGTCTGCCTTTGCCGGGTTGCCGAGAACATAATCATAAGCCATTCCTTCGTCACTTTGGCCGATACCGACTCGCAATCGGCTTATATTCTCCGTGCCGAGTTTCTCTATCACATCAGCCAAACCATTGTGGCCGCCGGCCGAACCTTTCATCCTCACACGAATCCTGCCAGGAGGCAACGCCATATCGTCGGTTACCACCAGCAGATTACTCGTCGCGAGTTTATAAAAACCTGCCGCTGCTGCGACAGCCTGACCGCTGCAATTCATAAACTGCATCGGCTTCAGTAATATCACCTTTTTATCTGCAAATTCACCTGACCCTAAACAGGCACTGAATTTTTTCTTTCTTACGTCTATCTTTAGCGATTCTGCCAGCGAATCTATTACTCTAAAACCGATATTGTGCCGCGTACCAACATACTCTTTGCCCGGATTCCCCAGGCCCACGACCATTTTAATCTCAGGCACTTCCATCTATTCTCGGCGCCAATGACGCTATTTGGTCTCTTCCTTCTTTTCCTTTTCCGGCTTCTCTTCTGCTCCTTCTTCCTCTGCTTCTTCTTTGACCTCGCCGATGACTTCAGGAGCGGCCGGCATTTCCGCTTCGAGTTCCTCGGTGGTCTTAATCTCAGCAATCACACTACAGGTGACTATCAGCATTGTTGGCGCGCTCGCTAACTTCACCCCTGCGGGCATCTCGATATCGCTGGCATGTAATGTATCACCAACGCCCACGTCCTTGACGTTAACAATAATAGACTTGGGAATCTCGGTTACCATGCACTCAACTTCTATGCTGTTCGTATGCACCTGAACAACGCCTCCCTCGTGCGTCCCCTTGGCCACACCCTTAAGCTCGATAGGTACCGACACTTTGATTTTCTCGCTCACGTCAACTCTCATCAGGTCAACGTGGATAATGT
>CAIYOL010000321.1 GCA_903927855.1 uncultured Planctomycetota bacterium | reverse complement strand
CATCCGGCGAACCATGGATATGCGTCGCTTGAATCGCCCGGTAAATCTTCTGCTTCTCCGGATCGAGGCGGTCAAAGTCCAGCTCGGTGGTGGGCGCGAGTGCCTCGATAATATATTCCAGGGGATAATGATAGGTCCGGCTCAGCAAATCGAACAACAAAGCCGAGACTTCCGTGTCGGTGAGGAATTGGGGATAGATCTGGCGCTGCTTGAGATACTCGGTGACGGAATGGTAATTGGCAAAGTCGCCGTTGTGCACCAGTGCCATATCGATGGCCGCGAAAGGATGCGCCCCGCCCGGATGCCATACACGGCCCTTGGTCGGGAATCGCTGATGGGCAATCCACTCGTGGGCACAAAGGTCTTCGATTTTGTAATACTTTACGATGGCCTCAGCGAAACCCACCACCTTGAGAATCATAATATCGTGGCCGTGTGAAAGCACAAAGGCCCTCTTCTCACCAAGCGACGCATAGTATTTCTGATTCAAGCTGAAGCTGTTCTGATTGATAAATTCGTCTTCCGCCTCGCCGCGGTCGAGAGCTTGCAGATTGTTTTTGGCGATGAAGTCATCGAGCACCTTCGGTTTTACACGAACAAAGTATCGGCAAACATCAGGCGGCTTCACTTCCAGTCCGGGCACGGTTTTCCAGTCATCGACCTTATCGAGCTTTGTAGATTTTGCGATATCGAAATTAGGATTGATAAATTGCTTCTCTATCTCCGGCTGAACTTTATCATCGAGGAACGCAACGTGAAGCATATAATGATTGTCTAAGACCTCCCGGCTGACGCCGAGCTGTTCCGGCACAAATCCGACAGCAGCAATGCCGCCGCCTTTGCCGTTTCCGCGATTGTGCATCTGTCTCGATGGCTCGTAAATATGCTTTCCCGGCACCGGCTCACTGCAGCAAAAACCAACGACGCCGCAACCGCCCTCTTCCGCCTCTTTCCTTATTTGCGAGGAATAGTTAAGCTTTTCGGCTAATTGTTTTCTCGAATATGCCAGTTGTTTTATGATTTTCTCGTTCATTTCTTGGATCCAACATCGTTGGTGTAATCGAGATGCATCAGCAGGTCTGTCCGTCCGCGTAATTCAGTCACGCTTTTCATACCAAAACGCTGAAGAATTCCGACAAGCACTTTTCGCCAGGCGTTGTAGAGATTGATAATTCGCTGCGTGCCCCACTCGACGTCCATTTTCTTTGACAATTCTGGGTCAGTTGTGGCGATACCGCGTGGACACCCCCGCCCGCTCTCGCATCGGCTGCACCGCACACACCCAAGAGCTACTAACTCCACCGTCCCTATTACAACCCCGTCCGCGCCGAGAGCAATGGCCTTGGCCACGTCGTGCGCCGAACGTATCCCCCCGCTGGCTATAAGCGTAACCTTGTCGCGGACGCCCTCATCGGCGAGGAATTTGTGCACCCTGCCGATGGCGTATTCAATCGGCATCGCGATGTTTTTCTTTGCTATATCAGGTGCAGCGCCGGTTCCGCCATACCCGCCGTCTATGTGAACGATATGAGTGCCCGCCGAGTAGCTGCCGACTGCAACCATATCAACGTCCGTTGGCGTCGAAACCTTGGTTGAAACAAGCGCCCGCCTGTTCACGTGCTTTATCCAATCGATATGCTTGGCGTGGTCTTCGATGGAATAAACGCTGTGGAACGGGAACGGCGAAAACAGCGATATCCCAAGCACCGCCTCGCGCATCTTCGCTACCGCCGGGGTGTTTTTGTCACCCAACAGGTGCCCGCCAAGACCGGGCTTGGCACCCTGAGCATACTTAAATTCCACAATCGGCACCCGCTGAATCGTCTCCTCTCGCACGCCGAAAAGACCCGTGGCGACCTGTGTAATCACGTGGTCATCGTAGGGTCTCATCCTCTCCATATACCCGCCCTCGCCCGTGCAGGTAAACGTATTCCACGCTACCGCTGCCCTGGCCTTTGATAATTGAGTCACGTTACTGACCGATCCGAACGACATCCCCCCGCCATACCAGGGGACGTCAATTTTGATTTTTGGCCGGCCATCGTCACGCTTATTCAGCGATATACTCGTATCTATCTGGCGCTCGTCGAGTTTTACAGACGGCTTATCGGGAAATCTGAACCTGAGTTTATCGAACCCGCCGCCGGAATTGCCGCATTCGTAATCGTAGCCGTATTCTTCGGGCGGGACGTCGCCGGTCTCAGCCATTTTCCAAGTCGCCAGTATCAAATCAGCAGGCCAGCGGAAATCCCCCAGCGTCTTATACATCGGATTTTCTTTGACCTCTAACGCCCCCTGCGGACATTTTGCTGCGCAGAAATGGCTGGTCTTTTCGCAGGATGGGCCGATGCACAAATGATTTCTCGGCTCACCGAAATACTTGTAGCCGGGTTTCAGCACGTGAACCTTATATAAACATACTTCCGCACACCTGCCGCATCGCTTGCAGCTCAGGTTACGATGGACCACAAACTTCGCAATCTCATTGCGATAGCGAGATAGCGCAGGTTTAATAACCCGTGCCACACCTTCCTGTGGCACGCGCGTCTTCAGCGTCTTCTCAGGCAGGATTTCGTTAATCACTTTTTCTGGAACCGAAAAGCTTGCCAAAGGTTTCCTCCTCGAGATTTTCGAAGAACATTGCTCGGCCGACGTCACCCCTGAGACGACGGACCTCGCGCATTCCCATCGCGCCCATAACTTCTATCAACTGGTCGTGCCAGGCGGCGATGAGGTTGGTCATTCGGCCCACGCCATAATCAAAATCTATCTTTTCCAGTTTTGCCGGACACACCCTTCCCGGCTTGCAACTTTCACAAAGATGGCATTCCAGCGATATAAGAAGCGGCAGATTAATTGTCACCAAGTCAGCACCGCATATAATCGCTTTTGCCAGATGCTCCGGCAATGCCACCCCTCCGCCAGCCACAAGCGTAATCTCATCCCTGTTTCCTTTTTCTACCAGGGTCGTGTGAATATGACGAGTCATATCCTTTATGAATTGCGGCTTCTTTGCCCCAATTTCATTGCCATTGGCGTCCGCCACGACATGAATCACTTCGATTTCTTCAAATTCAGCGAGTTTAATCGCACGCTCAACCCCCTCAGTCGTCAGCTCAACTCTAACGGCCACCACTATTTGCGGGTGTATTTTCTTGAGTTCTTTGATGCGCTCTATGACCTTGCTACTGTCGGATATTTCCACCAGTCGGGTTTTCCGCAGCGCCTCCTTCGGAACATCCGGACTTTCAGGTCCTAAATAAAATGCTATGTGCTCAAGCTGCTCGTCATCGCCAGCCCAGTGACGCGAATCAACTATTGCTATCAAGCCGGTGTTCACAGCAGTCTGTTTAATAATCGCATCAAGCTGCGGCAGCGTGTGTGCAGGAGAAGCCATATCTAATATCAACGGCATCGGAATCGAGACCAGAGGAGGCAAACTTGTCATTGCTTTTTCTCCATCGACGGCCAAAAACGAAAGCTTTCTACCGATATCCACCGAGGTGCTGATGTACTCTCGCCCGTGAATACCGTCACGGGTTGGCCGCACGATTTCCGACATATCCGTCCACATCGAATCAAAACCTTGGCCGGCAAACGGCCCCCGATAGCCCGCACCCGAAACAGGGATTTTCGCAGTCTCAGCCTGAAGCCATGTCGTTTTAATAATATCAGGTGTCCAGTAACTGTTTCCCAAGTTTTCGTATACGGGGTTAACCGACATACACAAAAGGCCCTTTGTACAATCCTGAACACACGAAAAACAGCCCATGCAATCAAAAAACAGAGCGTCTACATCGCTGAGATTACGAATGTAGTCCGCTTCCTGTCT
>CAIYOL010000320.1 GCA_903927855.1 uncultured Planctomycetota bacterium | reverse complement strand
ACTCTTGAAGAAAGCATCTCTCTATGAGATGAGAAAGGCGCAGCCTTCCGCGTTCTGGGTCAAATTGAGAAATCCAACCATTTCGTTTGGGATGGGCTGGGACTATACGGGCCTTCCGCGGTTTGATGCGGCTGGAGTTAAAATATTAGGTAAGAGTGGCGGCACTGGGAATTACTCTTCGATGGTTTTCACGGTTCCTGACAAAAGAATATCTGTCGCTGTCATTGCTTGCGGAGCTGAAAGTGGCGCGATGAAAATAGCGCTGGATATATTAGATGCGGTACTGGTTGAGAAAAAAATTGTTTCCAAAGAAGAGAAGGCCGTCTTGATACCACCGGAGGCGCAGAAATTGCCGCAAGATTATGCTTCCTTCGGCGGTTATTATGCCAACGACACGAAATTAGGCCAGGTAGTGTTTGATGCGGATAAAAACAGCGTTACTTTATACAGTTTCAAGGAACAGGAGAAAACACCGGCAATCACACTCGTCTATAATAATGGCTATTATCACGATACAGAAGGCAACCGTTTCTATTTTACCAACATAGGCGGAGAAGGCTATTTCGTGAACTGTCCGTCAACGGCCGGGATCGATATGATCGGGATGCAAAAAGTAAAGCCAATAGAAAAACCGCAAAGTCTCAAGATCGATATGGATGGCAAGGTTTGGCTGCGGCGTAACGTCGCCCCTTTTGAGTCGATTATGGCTGTGGAATCGCATTTTGCAAAATCATTGTTGTACAAAGACCTGCCGGGATATGTGTATTTTATGGGCGTAAAAAGGATCGATTCCCCTGAATTCGCGGGTATGCCCTTTGACGCTATCCGCGATCAGACAGAACTTACCCTTTTTGAAAAGAATGGGGCCACATGGGCATGGGTTTCGGATATGTTATATAGTCCGGCCCAGAGCGCCGTTGCATTAAAAGCCGGAGAGAATTCCGTAAAAATAGGAGGCGATGGATATAACGAGTGGCTGGTAGCAAATGAAGGCATGGTTTTAAGTTTTACAAAACCTGAACGGGGGAGAATAATCATATTCTCTTCCGACGATATCGCGACCTATGACAGCGCGCTCGATACAGGCGATGCGTATGCCGCCAAGGGCAATTATATTGAATTTGCCGGTTCTGCAAACGATGTCTTTACAGTCAAAGCCAAGCCTGCCATGGCAGGTGAAAAGAAGTAAAAGATTTTAGCCATTGCGAGCCCGAGCATGAACGAGGGCGAAGCAATCTCAAATGAAAGGTTCGTACTGCAATGCGAGTCCGCAGCAATGCGGGCACGTCGCTGAATTGACGGTTACTCTCTTTCGATCCGTAATGATTAAATTTGTGGCAGCTGCCCTATACAAGATTGGTAGATACCGTTTTCCATGTCAAGCACAATTTGGTTTAAAGTTTGGGTCAAAAGGCTGCCCTGATTTAAGCACCCCAAAAATAATATGAACGAGTTTCCGCATGACTGCACACACAATAACCTTGCCGTTTTTGCCATTGTCCCTCAGACGCCTTGCAAAGCTTACAATCAGGGGATTATACTGCATCGCTACCAACGCAGGCATATAGAGGGCTTTGCGTAATCGAGCGTGGCCGATCTTGCACATCCTGGGTTTGCCCTTTATCGAACTCCCCGAAATGAACTCTTTCGGAGCAAGGCCTATGAAGGCCACTATCTTCTGTACCCGGTGGCATTGTTCAAACAGGCTAAGCTCGGCAAGAAGGATAGCGATGGTTGTCTCCCCGATCCCCGGGATAGACAGCAGAAGATCTTTTTTGTCCTAAGGTTCGAGTCGTTCTTGATGTGTTCGGCGATCTGCTTCTTGAGCTTT
>CAIYOL010000319.1 GCA_903927855.1 uncultured Planctomycetota bacterium | reverse complement strand
GATAGATGAATGTCAGTGATTCCTTAAGAAGTTATCAATAATATCAGCCTCAGTACAGCCAAAGCAGTAACAAATCGTCTTCATCATTCATTGTGTGCTTGAAACAGGGATTATTGATTTCGATGTGTATTTTTTAGAATACCATGTGCTATACTTACCGATGTTAGGAAACGGAAAGATAGCTTTGGTGAACAAGCCGCTCTATTAATATTTTGAGGACGGTATTTTGACTATGGACAAAAAGGTACTTATCAAACAATTAACTGGTGAGGCTTTTAAAACCTACGGTTCCTTTGCCAACATGCTGGAACCAAAAGGTCCGAAGCTAGGCAAAGGCTCGGTTAAGTTTTTTCGTGACATGGGGATTTTGAGTCTCGGGCAGACATTTGGTGATTTTGCCTGAAAGGACATATGCAAACGATATTTATCTCTATCATATTCCCAAGGGAAAGGAAATCCGTGTCGTTGAATCTTAATTGGAGGTAAAACTTTGTTTAGAGATTACAAGATTATAATAGGATTGGCGCCAACCAGGCGTGATAAGTTCCCTGATCCCAAAGAGGCTCTGAAAAACAAATTGCGGGTTATTCCCAAGCTTAAAGAGTACCTGGGGAGCATTCATGATGTCAAGGTAGTTGATATCGACTGGCTGAATACGGATGGGATGCTCTACGCTACAGAAGATGTCAGCAAAGTTGAGGCTCATTTCAGGCAGGCTGGAGTCGATGCAGTGTTCATGCCTCACTGCAATTTCGGCCAGGAAGAAGTGGTTGGAAAGTTGGGGAAAGCTTTAGGCAAGCCTTTTTTATTGTGGGGGCCAAGAGATGAAACGCCTCCCCCCGATTTTGCGTGGCGGTTGACAGATACGCAGTGTGGTTTGTTTGCCAGCGGCAAGGCGTTGTTAAGATATGGAGTCCCATTTACATATATTGAAAACTGTTGGGTGGATGCACCGCTTTTAAAGAAAGAGATAGAAAAATTTGTTCGCGTTGTATCCGTGATGAAAGATTTTACCGGTTTGCGTGTTGGTCAAATATCCCTGCGCCCGCGGCAGTTCCACAGCGTTATCATTAATGAAGATGAGTTATTAGAAAAGTTCGGCATCGAGGTTGTACCCATCAACGCGGCTGAGATTCTTTCAACGTTCCAATTGGTTTACGCGAATCAAAAAGACCAGATTAAAAAGTTGGTAAAAGAAACAACTGACGCGATAAACTGCAGTACCATGAAAAAGGAAGAACTCGGTAAAATGGCAGCGTTAGAGCTGAGCATCATGGAATTGGCGCGTAAATACGGTTTGAAAGCATTGGCGAGCGAATGCTGGTCGATTTTCACAACAAATCTCGGCTTCCCGCCTTGTTTTGTTTTGGGCGACCTTTCTGAAAAGGCACTGCCGGTAGCCTGCGAGACTGATGTGCACGGCGCGATAACCTCCGCGATTCTAGCAGCGGCAGCGCGCGGTGAAACCCCGAATTTCTTAGCCGATGTGACGATCAGACATCCATCGAATGACAATGCCGAGCTGCTGTGGCACTGCGGCCCGTTCCCCAAGTCACTGGCTAAGGATTACAGCCAGCGGCGTATGGTTGAAGCACAAGGCCAGTGGGAATTAAAGGGCGGCGATATCACGGTAGCCAGATTTGACGCCATCGGCGGTAAATATTCTCTATTCGCAGGTCAAGCGGTCGGTACCGAGGGGCCGAGCACACAAGGAAACTATCTCTGGATAGAGACCGATGATTGGCCCAAGTGGGAAAGAAAACTGGTTTGCGGCCCCTATGTCCATCATGTCGCGGGAATCCATGGTAAGTTCATCCCGGTATTAGACGAAGCCTGCAAGTACATGCGCCATGTGGAAAGGGATTTTGTATAACCAACAATAAAAAACGATTGAAAAGGAGCATGTAAAATGGCTTTTGAAAAAGTGAGTACAATTTTAAAAGAAGTTGATGCCAAAAAAACGGCGGTGCTTGCCTTCGATTGCTATAACTATGAAAGCATAGCATGGATTATTGAGACAGCGGAGGAGCTTGGAACGCCGGTAATCGTTATGCTGCATCCAGGTATGATGAAGTACATTACTGCTGAACTTTTTGCCAAGATAACAAAAACCTTGGCAAAAAAGGCGAAAATTCCTGTTGGACTTCACCTCGACCATTGTGATTCGTTCGATACCATTCTGGGAGTAATTAAAGCTGGTTTTACTTCTGTTATGATTGATGGGTCAAGGCTTCCATACGAAGAAAATGTACGTGCCACCTGTGAAGTAATGAAGGCGGCACATGCGCTTGGTGCTGACGTTGAAGCTGAGCTTGGCAAAGTAGGGATAGCAGCCAATACGAGCGACTTTAAGAATGAGGATATGTATACAACGCCTGAACAAGCAGCTGATTTTATTGATAGAACAAAGGTCGATTCGTTGGCAATTGCCATAGGAAATGCACATGGATACTATGTAGAAACTCCGAAGCTTGATATGAATCGATTAAAGGAGATAAATAAGGCTGTCGATACTCCGCTGGTCTTACATGGCGGCACAGGCATCCCGGATGACCAACTAAAGCAGGCATTCAAACTAGGAATAAGCAAGCTCAACCTTGCAACAGAGTACTTTGCCTTGTTCTATTCTACGACAAAGGACTATCAGCAGATTAAAGATAAAAAGGATAGTCTTTTTAGCCTCTGGGCCTATCAGAAAAAAGAAATACAGGATTATCTGCGCAATAAACTATCGTTGACAATACCGGATGCAAAAACCTCTCGCTAAAGTAACTAAAAAAGAATTTTTTACTTCTCTTTCAAGACTGGATAGTGAGTTAATATCCATATTTTGCATCGGACAGATGTCAATACGCCCATCGAAGTGCAGATAACGTAAACTGAGGATGAACTATGGGAATAGACATCATAGGAATAGAAAACCCGATAATGGATTTTAATATCCTGCTGGATAAAATGCCGGATGCCGGCGGTTTTGCATCCCTCAAGGAATATAGCTGGCAGGGTGGCGGGAATGTTGGCAGCGCCCTGGTAGCAGCCGCCAGGCTGGGCGCAAAATGCGGTGTGGTGGGCATTGTCGGCGACGATGCGTACGGGCAATTTTGTATCGATGATTTCAGCCGCCATAATATCGATACTTCTCACCTCATTAAGGATGCGGGGAATAAAACATCATTCTGTATTTGCCTCGCCGAGATAAGTACAACAGGGAGAAGCTTCATTGCCAAGCCGGGAACGAGAAGGCAACCTACCATTACAGAACTGGACAAGGATTATCTCTCCACGAGTAAATACATTCATCTGGGGCCAATGGGTAAACCACAAGTGCAGGCAGCTGTTTGGGCGAAGGAAATGGGCGTCACCGTCGTTGATGATGCCGGTTATTTTAATTCTGATACTGATGCGCATACAGATTTAATAGATGTTTTTGTGGGGTCGGAGCATTATTACAAGGGTTTATTTAGTGATAACCACTACGCAAATAACTGTAAGACCATTCAGAAAAGGGGCCCGAAAATCGTTGTATTTACGTTGGGTGCAAAGGGCTGTGTAGGCATTGACGGCGATCAATATTTTGCTGTGCCTGCTTTCCACAATATATCAATCGTTGACACAACTGGGGCCGGGGATGTATTTCACGGTGCGTTTATTTTTGGCTTGTTACAGGGGTGGGACGTAAAAAAGGCTTCATTATTTTCAAGCGCTGTTTCAGCAATCAAATGCACAAGATTGGGCGGCCGTGCCGCAATCCCGGATTACAATACGGTGCAAAAGTTTATAGAAACAGGCGTTATCGATTACACCGAAATCGATAAAAGAGTCGAGTTTTACCGGGAAGGCATGCTCAATAGCGTCGCCGCTAGCTGTAAATAACGCCCTGAGAGAGCGAGGGGGATGCTAAGAATATTCAGTTGTTAAAGTACCGGAAAAGTTCTATTTTTTATTTGTTTTGTAAAAACGGGAATTATTTTCAT
>CAIYOL010000318.1 GCA_903927855.1 uncultured Planctomycetota bacterium | reverse complement strand
CTTATCCTTTTCGGTTCCAGAGCCAGAGGCGATGCTGACCCCGCTTCCGACATGGATGTAGTTGTAATCTTGGAAGACACGGCAAGCGATGAAGATCGGGAGTTTGTAAGCGATTGCGCCTGGGAAGCTGGTTTTAAGCATGGTATTGTTTTAGTGTCGGTAGTGTTTACCCGCAGTGAATGGGAAACAGGCCCTGAACGTTATTCGCTCCTTGCTCAGGCAGTTAAGAGGGAAGGAATATTATTGTGAAGGGAAAAGAATCTTTCGACCTCATTAAATATCGGCTGGAACAAGCCGGGAATGCTCTCGATGACGCAAAATTTCTTCTGAATGGGAACCGTAGTCCGCAAAGCATAATCAATCGATCCTATTATGCCATGTTTTATGCTGCCCTTGCCCTTTTGCAAAAAATCGGCAAGGTTCCTTCCAAACATGCCGGAACAATTAGTCTCTTTGATACAGAATTTGTCTTGAAGGGCATCTTTCCTCAAGAACTTTCCAAAGACTTTCACAAAGCATTCGAACTCCGTCAACTCTCCGATTACAAAATTATAGAAGACGCATCACTGGAGAAGGCAAAAGAGATTTTAAATAAAGCGACGCGCTTTGTTGAGGCTGTGAGAAAATACCTGCTAACAGAGATAGATTCTGATTAAAGATGGACAAAAATAAATCTGTCCCCTTTTCCTTTTATGCATGAACCCTCGGCACAATGTTTTTGAGTTGTTCATGAACGGAACAAGTTTCTTAGGAGGAGTCCCGTTGCGACGGGACGACGTGGCAATCTCAGAAGATTGCTTCGCTACGCTCGCAATGACACTGCCCTTGTCTGCTTATATATGTCGTTCACTATAGTTTTTCTTCTTTGGTCTCCCACCTTTCCCCTTTCCCCCTTTTTACAATGACCGGTTTAATGCCTCGCAAGCCCCGTCCCGAACACCTCATTCTAAAAGGCTCACCAAAATCCTCACCTGAGCATCCGGTCCCGCCGCTCAGCTTCAATTTCAAGCCGCTTCAGGCGCTCCAGGTCCCTTTTCATCTGCTCATTTTCCCCGAGCAGCTTATTAAGAGCCTCGGGAGACTTCATGGCTTTCAGGGACTGGAGTTCATCTATGAGCCTGATAAACAGCTCAGAGGTGTGGCGCCTTTTGCTGTTAGGATAGGTTTTTACCAGTTTATCAAAGGCAGCCCGGGCGTTAAAATAGTCAGGATTCAACTCGGCATTTCCCAGATAGGAGGTCCCCAGAATTCCCCACACATCCTTTTAATCACATCCCTACTGATTTTTGTCTGGACAAGCACTGCCCATATCTTGCGGGGAACTTATTTATTGACATACAACTGCCCCAGGTTTATATTTGCCTCATCTTGAAGCGAGGTCTTATCAAAGAAGCTGTCAATATTTATTGTAGAAAAAATCATTTTTAAAATTCTGTAGTATCATCAAAAATCTTAAGGGGGCGTATGCAAAGAGTTGCAAAAGCGTTGTGTCTGGTTGTGGTGCTGGGGCTTGCGGTTATAGGGTGCGATAACCTGCCAGGTTGGGTTGTTCCTATACGGCCAACCGATGGTGCAATTCAACTCCCTAAAACCGGAGCCGATGACGGCGGGGCGGGTGTTGCCTGGCCAGTGCCCCGGTTTGTGGACAATGGCGACGGCACGGTCACCGACAAGCTTACGGGCATTATGTGGACAAAAGACGCAAACCCTTCGGGCAAGGCGATGACTATGCGGGAGGCGCTCGACTATGTGAAGACGGTAAATAACGGAGGTCACACGGATTGGAGGCTTCCCAACAGAAAGGAGCTGCGCAGTCTGTGCGATTTTTCAAAGTACGATCCGGCCTTGCCTGAAGGCCACCCCTTCACCAATGTGCAGTCGCTCAACTATTGGTCGTCTACGTCCTATGCTGGCTATGCCGATTGCGCGTGGGTCGTGGACATGTACTCCGCCTACTTCGACGTCTACATTAAGGCGAGTTACTACTACGTTTGGCCGGTTCGCTATGCTGGAAATGGAGCAATAGAACTGCCCCGGACGGGCCAGACGACATGCTATGATGAAGGCGCCAATAAAATTGACTGCTCCGGCACGGGGCAGGATGGCGAACTGCAGGCAGGCGCTGCGTGGCCGAGCCCTCGGTTTGACGATAACGGCGACGGCACCATGACCGATAAACTTACAGGCCTTATCTGGCCGAAAGATGCTAACAATCGCTTCAGAATGACCTGGAACGAAGCAGTATTATACGTTGTGAAGTTGAACAGAGAGAACTATCTCGGCAAAAACGACTGGCGGTTGCCGAATATCAATGAACTTGAGAGTTTAATCAATGCCGAAGAGGATAGTGTTGATGCATGGCTGAACGGGCAGGAGTGTGGTTTTACCAATGTGTTTATGGACTACTACTGGTCGTCTACGTACGGTGCAGGCG
>CAIYOL010000317.1 GCA_903927855.1 uncultured Planctomycetota bacterium | reverse complement strand
TTATCTACTGATAAACTAGGAGTATTATACCAAATTTGGGGGAAAAGTCAAGGGAAAAAAGCAGAAGACAGAATTCAGTAGACAGAATAATTTAAAAGTTAAAAATTACGCGGGAAATTTTGCCGTTGTAAAAAGATACGGTTTGGGTAGAATGTAAAACAAGAAAAAGGGGAATTATGGCAGGATGAAAAACGGTAGCTGTCCCCATTATTCACCATAGTTATACTCACAGCCAATTTATTAATGGCCTTTGTGTATTTTTGTCTGGCGAAATGAGTCGTTTCGTATGTTTGTGCCATGCGTAGCGAAACATATTATTGGGTAAGAATTAGCTAATTCTGGAAATCAGGAACGTAAAATATGGCAGAGTCTCATAAGTATCACCATGCATTATGCCTATATCCTTATTATTCGGGGGAGAGGGGTACAGGTATAGACTTCTTTCCACCGACAGGGTTGGAGTACGTGGCAACCGCATTAAAAGGTCACGTAGACCAAATCAGCTTAATTGACCTCCGTTATAAACGGTCTCTGCAAGCGCCTCGGCAGATGTTCGAGTTTATCCAAAGAAACATCGATTTAATTTGCATCAGTATTGGCTGGAGGGCACAATACAATAAAGTTTGTGACTATATCAACCAATTGCCCTCTGCTCCAACGACCGTGGTCGGCGGACGGGAGGCAACCGACAAGGTAGAGGATATTTTTCTACGATGCCCAAACGTCGATGCTGTTGTCCGCGGGGAAGGCGAGCAGACTATCCAGGAGTTTGCAGATGGACAACCATTGGACCGGATTCTTGGCTTGTCATACAGGCATAATGGTAAAATAATTCACAATCCGAACAGGCCGCTCCAACCCATCGAAAATATCGCTCCGCCGGACCGGAGCCTGCGACAAAACCGCTACTTCCCTGTCGCTCATGGCATACGTTTGTTGCCGATTGAGTTTGACACTGTCCTCGGTTCACGGGGATGTCCGTACAAATGCAAGTTTTGCACATTCAGCATGAATTCTCTGGGACAGAAGCGCGATTATGTCGCTCGGTCGCCGGAATCGGTGGTAGATGAAATCCAAGCCTGTCAGGGGAATATGATTATTTTCGCTGATGACAACTTCTTCGTTAACCCCGACCGCGTCGAGCGTATATGCGATTTAATCATCGCCAGAGGCATAGATAAACTGTACTTCGCTAATGCAAGAATCGAGGCGGCCAAGTACCCGCGTATGTTGGAAAAAGCATACCGCGCAGGATTTCGAATGCTTCTGCTGGGTATCGAGTCGGCAAGCGATAGAATCCTCGAACAGCTCAACAAGGGCTTTAACACAAAGCAGATTCGGGATGCTTTTACGGTATTTCGGCAGTTCCCCTTCTTTTACCATGCCTACTTCATCTATGGTAATGTTGGTGAGACTGAGGAAGAAATGATGGCCATACCCGAGTTCGCCAAAGAGCTTGGGGTACACATGATCAACTTGAGTACGCTTCGCGTGGACAAGTTCACCCCGCTGCGGCAGTTGGTGGAAAGTACGCCTGGCTACTGGATCAACGAAAAGGGGAACGTTTATTCACGCGAGTTTGACAGGAAAAGGCTTGGGCGTATTCGCAATCAGATTCGCAATCGTTTTATGTTTCGACCAGGACAATTGGCCAAGATATTCACGACCGTGCACAACTGCAATATTCTCACTTACCGGCAAATGATTAAACTGGGCTTGATGGCGCCTTTGTTTTTCCTGGATTATGTGGCTCTCCGGAGCCGCAAGACCTTTCGCCGCTTACGTAGCAAGTTCCGTCATTAGCTGATTATGCTTTGGGACGAAGATTCTCATCATGAGTTTTACCATATTGGCCGCAGGAGGAATTTTTAACCACAGATTACACGGATTACACAGGAAATTTTGGTGTTGGGAAGGGGGCGATTTTGGGGAGAATTGCGGGGCGGGGGGGGGCAAAAAATTTTCCTTAAAATAAAAAATTTTGCTTGACAATGGTACTATATAGTACTATTTTATATAAAACTAATCTTTCGAAGAAAGGAGATGATAACAATGAACAAGAAATCCAACGATCGACGCGCCTTACTGAAGCAAGGAGCACTGCTCGGAGGCGGCATCATTCTTGGGGGGGGTAAATCCGAAATCGGCGACGGCGGAGGAGAAATCGACAGAGCAAGAAACCCAAATACTTCGCTTCATTAAACGCAGCGGTTTTATGGAGGTACAAAAAGCATGAACGAAACAAGCACAAAAAAAACCAGAGAAAATGACGTTAAACAGACCTGTCTGAATTTGATAACTAACACGTTTATATGTCAACTGACAACTATCGATTCAGCAGGATTCCCGCACACGAGCGCAATGCTCAATCTGCGGTATGCCAAAGAGTATCCTTCGCTGGTTGATTTGTACAGGGGAGAAGACAATGACTTTGTTATTTATATGAGCACCAGCATGCAGTCTCCCAAGATAGCGCGTATGAGGGTCAATCCGAAGGTTTGCGTGTATTTCTGTGATACGAATCAGCTAATCGGCCTGATGCTGGGCGGAGAGATTGAGGTTATTACGGACCAAAAGCTTAAGGAACGAATCTGGCAAAAGGGCTGGACTATGTATTATCCGAACGGTCCGGAAGGACCAGAATACGGAGTTGTAAAACTGGTGCCGTCAATAGTCAAAGGGTGGTGCAATGGGCCGTTTGAGATTAAAATATAAAATGTTCTGCAAGAAAGAGAAAAAGATGGCCAATTAGCAATGACAAGTAAAATGAAACAACAGCGTCAGGCGGGCTTTCTGATGGCCAAGATTCGCCAAGTCAGCGAGAGAATCTTTGTCCGCAGACTGAAGGAATATGGGATTGAAATCAATCCGGCCCAAGGCAGAATTATGTTTGCGCTCTGGCAGGATGACGGAGTATCGATAAACAGTCTCGCGAAGAAAACGCAGCTTGGAAAATCGACGCTGACCAGTATGATAGACAGACTCGAAGAGATGGGATACGTCAAACGCCGGCGAAGTCGACAAGACAGGCGAAAAATCCTTATATACCGAACAGAAAAGGACAAGGTCATGGAAAGAAAATATGTTCAGGTATCACAGGAAATGACTGCGCTGTATTATGAGGGATTTTCGGGTGGTGAAATAAACCGGTTTGAGCAAGATTTGAAATGTATCCTTAATAACCTTACAACCTTTGAAGCAAATCTTAAATAAACCTGTGTTAAAGGGGATGGAGGCACACAAAAAAATATCCGAGCGGTAGGCAGCAACAGCAAAATAAATAACCCCCGGCACAGGTCTTTCTTATCACGGCCAGAAGGCGGCGAGGGCGACGATGAGCCAAATCAGGATTCCGATGGCGATTTTGGAGGTGGCGCCGAGAAATCGGCCAAGACCTGCACCAACGCCTAAATTAACGGTATCTTCCAGCCGGCGTCCGCCTGAAACTTCAAAGACGCAGGCGAGGATAGCCGCTCCGGCACAGGAGCCGAGAAGCGTGCCGAGCAGGGGTATGGGAATTACGAAAGTTCCGATAATAGCACCGGCTATAGCACCGATAAGTGCTCCGAGTGAGCCGCGGAAGCGTGCGCCGGCTTTTTTAGCGCCCGCAACTGCCCCGAAAAATTCGACCAATTCGCCGAGAAGAGCCAAAACTGTTATGGCAATCAGGGTATAAATAGAGAAAACCTTGTCTTCAGAACGCCACCAAGCGAACAGGGCTGTTGTTATAACGATAAGCCAATTGCCCGGCAGCGCAAAAGGAACCAGTGCGAGCCAAAAGGCATTGAGAATAATCAGCAATGTTGACCAAAGATAAAGCATAAGCCAATTGTAAACAAATTAAGGGTGAGCGTAAATACAAGTTCTTTTAAGTTATGGGTTTGCAAC
>CAIYOL010000316.1 GCA_903927855.1 uncultured Planctomycetota bacterium | reverse complement strand
GTCTATATATAACAATTTAGCTACGGCGGTCACCTCACGGACCAATCATATAGAAACCTATCTCAAAATGCTGGAAATCTCGGTCGGACAGTTATCTAAAAGCGTGATTTTGGAGAATTTTTTACTAATAAAAGACAAAGAAGATTCCCGGTGGAACGAAGCCTTCCAGCTGGCTATGCGCAGGCTCAAGAGGACAAAAGAGGTTAATCCTTCGATATTTGAATTTTTGCTGCTGGACGCAACAGGGAAAGTGACGGCCTCCAGCAACGAAAGCAGCATCGGAGCAGATAATTCCACGGATGCTTATTTTCTCGGCGGGCAGAAAGAGGCCTTCATCAAGGATGTATATTATTCCGAGTCAGTTAAAGAACCTTTAATGGCGGTATCGGCGCCATTTTTAGACAGCAATACCGGGAAATTATTAGGCGTGATTGTGGCAAGGGTAAGATTAAATGAGTTAAACAATATCGTTACAAACAGAAGCGGTCTGGGTGAGACCGGCGAGATATATATCGTCAATAAGTACGGGGTTATGATTACTCCATCCAGATTCACTGAAGATGCAGTTTTAAAACAGAGTGTGGATACTGAGAATATAAGGAGGGTCCGGTTACATAAAGGCAGGGAACACGTATTATCCGTAGATGAAATGGCGACTGTTTTTCCTGATTATCGCGGCCAGAAGGTTCTGGGGACACACGAATTCATACCCCGGATGCAGTGGGCGGTTTTAGCCGAGATGAATGCAAAAGAGGCATTTGCGCCTTTGGCTGAGCTGCGATGGGTTACTTTCCTGATTTTAGTTATAGCGGTCAACGCCTCCTGGTTATTAGGAATTCATATTGCGAGATTTATTTCCAAGCCGCTTCATAAGCTGCATAAGGGAACCGAAATAATCGGCAGCGGCAATTTAGATTATAAGGTAGGCACAGATGCCAAAGATGAGGTGGGACAACTTTCCCGCGCATTTGATTCAATGACGGAGAATTTAAAAAATACAACAACCTCTATCGAACATCTCAATAAAGAAGTCGCCAACCGCAAACTGGCAGAGGGGAAACTGCGGGAAAGCGAGGAGAAGTACCACAGCCTCTTCGCAAGCTCCCGTGACGCCATTATGATACTTGAGCCTCCTTCATGGAAGTTCACCAGCGGCAATCCGGCCACAGTAGAATTGTTTGGCTGCAAAGATGAAAAAGAATTTACCTCTTTGACGCCTGGAAATTTGTCTCCGGAATGTCAACCTGATGGTACGGCTTCTTCCGTAAAGGCAGGGGAAATGATAAAGACAGCG
The DNA here is from genome assembly GCA_903927855.1 of uncultured Planctomycetota bacterium. Taxonomy (GTDB): domain Bacteria; phylum Planctomycetota; class Phycisphaerae; order Sedimentisphaerales; family Anaerobacaceae; genus CAIYOL01. The sequence goes on along the minus strand of CAIYOL010000316.1, from coordinate 7,686 downwards.
ATGGAAAAAGGAAGTCATTTCTTCGAGTGGACGCATAAGCGTATGGACGAAACAGCGTTTCCTGCCACAGTTTTATTGACGAGGACGGAAATCAAAGGCAAAAAAGTGCTACAAGCTACTGTTCGAGACATTACCGAGAGCAAAAAAGCTGAGAAAGCAATGAAAGAGGCAGTTGAAATTAAGGTGAAGTTCGTCTCTACCGCTTCTCATGAGCTGCGAACGCCTTTGACGGCTATAAAAGAAGGTATAAATCTGGTACATAGCGAAATGACCGGTCCGCTCAATGATGACCAAAAGGAATTTCTTGGTATCGCAAAAAGCAATGTAGACCGACTTTCCAGATTAATAAACGATGTTTTAGACTTCCAGAAAATCTCGGCAGGAAGAATGGTCTTCGATATGAAACCAACCAGCATAAACGAAGCGGTCATTTCGGTTGAAGAAACAATGAGACCTCTTGCAAAAGAAAAGGGATTAGAGCTTATAATCGAACTTGACCAAGCCGTCCCGGCCGCGAATTTTGATAAGGACAAAATCATTCAGGTGCTGACCAACCTTATTAACAACGCTATTAAGTTCACTGAAACAGGCGGCATAAAAATTACTACTTCCCAGAACGATAATAATATTATTACATCCATTAAAGACTCCGGATGCGGAATCAAACAGGAAGACATACCGAAACTATTTCAGGAATTTGAACAATTAGCTGCTGCAGACGGCTCGAGAAAAACAGGCGGAACAGGTTTAGGGCTTGCAATTTCCAAAAAGATCGTAGAAAACCACGGCGGCAAAATATGGGCCGAATCGGATTATGGAAAAGGAACAACTTTTTATTTCGAATTACCTATGGAGGCAACACCATGTCTGGTAAAATCTTAGTTGTCGACGACGAAAAGGACATTTTAAGAATCGTTGCCTTTAGTCTGCAAAAATGGGGATATGAAGTCATAACCGCCAACAACGGGCAGGAAGGATTGAATAAGATATCGGCTGAAAAGCCAGACCTCATCCTGCTTGATGCCAGTATGCCCGTAATGGATGGCTTTAAAATGCTTGAACAATTACGCAACACCCCGGACTGGAAAAATATACCCGTAATAATGTTGGCGGCTCATTCAGACTCCAGAGATATAGACAGGGCTTGCACATACGGCATCGTGGCTTATATTTCTAAGCCGTTTGACCCGGAGAAATTGAAGGAAACAATCGAAAAAACGCTGAGTCTGAGTCATTCGAAGTCGTAAATCCAAGGAAGCGAAATGGCGGGGCTGCTATGAGGCAAAATATTTTTTCGTATAAAGTAAATAGCCCAGAAAGCCAACGAACCAGAGGCTGGAAAACAAGGCCATAGTAGAAGTATTCAGCGTATTGCACTGCTTGATGATATCAAGCTGCAGTTGAGAGAAATTCATCTTCTGGTAGAAATCCAGCAGGGACACGCGCGAGAACGTAATAGCTGTTGACAGAGCCCAGAGAATAATAAGCAGAACCGCACACCACCACGCGTTAATGCTCTTCAAGATTATTACAGGATAAAACCCATCAATAAACGACATTTTGCACCAACGCGGAAACTGATGGCGTTTATTTAGATGGCAGGAGGATAGATACGGTGGTGCCGGTGCCGGGGATGCTTGTTATGGAAAGCGAGCCTCCGTTTAATTGTATCAGCCTGGCAGCGTGAGCAAGGCCCATCCCCCGCTTTCGTCCGGCCGGCAGATTGGAGAAGAATGGATACATCGCCTTTTGAAGCGTCTGTTCGTCCATTCCGCAGCCAAAATCAGCGATTGTCAACTTCGCAAAGCCGCCGGATGGGTCGGCGGACGCGGTAATCTTTACCGGGCCGAAACTGTCGGCGTAAGACTCAATAGAATTGGAAATAACATTTGCGATGGCCGATGCAACCTGTGCAGAATCGGCGAAGATATTTTTGACGTCCCCGATGACTTCAATCCGCGCATCGATATGCTCTACGCCGGTTTTCTGCGAGGCCAACTGTATGGCTTCATCGAGTATCTGTCTATGAGCCGTCCAGGTCGGGCGGGGCGGCGGGGGGCTGGCAAAGACAAACAGGTCATCGATAATCGCAGTAATTTGGCCGGCATTTTTCTGGATTTGTCCGAGGATTTGTTTTTTCTGGGGGTCGGTCTCGCCATGGGCGAGCATCTGCGCCCTGCCCGATATGACCGAGAGGGGGTTATTCAATTCGTGGGCAGCGCCTGCTGCCATTTCAGCCAAAGCGTCCAGGACATCCGTTTCCCCCGCGACTGCCTGCGCAGTCAGGCGCGGGGGCAGTTGTATGTCGGCGGGCGGCCCGGTTAGGGACTGTGCAAACTGCTCAGCAAATCGCTGCCGGTCGGCAGAGGCAAAAGCCAAGTCTAAAACAGTCCCTGCGATGGAGGTGACTACCTTAAACTTTTCCTCAAACTGCTCCGTCTCCACGGGATGATGAAGCTCGAAAACAATTGCACCGATTGCTTTATTGCCTGCGAGCAAGGGGAGTAATTTCGTATGCGAGAGGTCGAACTCGACATCTAATTGCTCAAACAGCCAACCGGCGTAATCCTGAGCGTTAAGAATTGCGAAGCTATTTGCAGCCCCCTTTGCTGTCTGCGACAGCAGACAAGGGGGTATCGCCGGTGTTTCGGCGGGGGCTTTCAGCAAGACGATTTTTGTCTGCGACGGATTTTCCGCAACAACGGCTTTTAGAAACTGAGGGCTATCCGGGGGGACTAAATATAAACAAACTGAACCTATCTGATAAAACTTTTGCCAGCGGACGGCGAAGTTTTCCGCTACGTCAATCGGCTCATCATTCGAATTCAAGCTCTGCAGAAATTCTTTTATAAAATCGAAATGGCTTAAAGCGGTTTGCAGGAGACTGTTTTCGAGCGCCAATTCCGACTGCTTCTGCGCCAACTGGGCGGCGACAGCGTGAACAGCATTGCAATACTCGTCGGCGGTAACCGGAGAATCCAAGCCTAAACAGTCGGATTTTTGTGCGACCTTGTCCGCCAGAGTGCTACGGATTTGCCCTAACTGGTTGGGGTTTATAGCCAGTGACTGTGCTATTTTGTCCTCCGAATCAGGCGTGTCGAAACTGCCCGACTGGCCGATGCCACACTGCCGTGCGACTAAATCAGCCAACTGAACCACCTGTGCGATTTTTGCTTCGGGCATATCCTGAGAGATTAGATTAACATCGCTGTGGTGGAGCCAGATTGCGAGGACAATCTGATTGGGCAGGCGCCACTTCGCGGCGAGGCGTTTGCCGAGGATTGTATGGTCGAGGCCGAGGTGCTTTTGTTCAAGCGTTCGGGAGGAGGCCTGCTGCGATTGCGCCTGTTCGACGATTCCGGCAAAACTTCTCGGCATAGTCTCATCGAGGGCGAGTTTTCCGATATCGTGCAATAAGCCGGCTGAATACGCCAACTGCGAATCCATTTGAGGGGACAAGATTGCGGCAATATCTTCAGCGCAACAGGCGACGGCAAGGCAGTGTTCCACAAGCTGTTTTCTGAACAATACCCTGCGTTCGTCCCGGCCGAAGGCCGGATAAATCTTTACAGACAAAAGGGCCTGACGAACAGCGTGAGCAGGCAGCTTATCAATCGCCCGGCGAACTGAGAAGTCTTCGTCGGGACAATTCAAACCCTCTTTTTGTATAAGCGAAAGAATCGCGGCGGCAAGGGCCGGGTCCGACTCGATTGTTTCGGCCAAGTCTGAAAGCCGGGCCTGTGAGAGAGATAGGAGAAACCGTGTCGCAATGCAAGGCAAAGTCGAAAGAGAGCTGAGGCGATGAATAACAAGCTCTACCTGGTGAGCAACGGTAGGGTCAACCATCCTTGACTGCATTAGTTACATCCTCGTATTTACTTTCAGCAGCTAACCTGCGATTGTCATTGACTATTTCATCTGTAAGACGGTAGAGATTTTGCCGGTAAGCTCATCGATATTAAACGGTTTTTTTATGAAGTCTTCGGCACCGGATTTTAATAACTGGTCGATTTCATCTCGTTTTACAACGCCGCTTACGATAATAATCTTGATGTTTTCGAATTCGGGATTTTTTCTTATCGTCTGGCAGACAACATTGCCGTTGATATCCGGGAGCATATAATCGAGCAGTATCAGGTCGGGGCGAAACAGTTGTGTCGATATTCCCGCTTCGTAGCCGCTGGATGCGGTTTTTGTTTCGAATCTGCCGTCCCGGACAAGAACGTCGACTATAAGCTCGATGATTTCGGTGTCATCATCAACGATAAGAATTTTCTTTTTGCCAGACTCGAGATTTTCGAGGGGAATATCGTTTTCCTTCATAAATTTGATGAGCTTCTGGCGTGGAATCCTGCGGAATTTTGAGCCTGGGACGCGAAAACCCTCGATTTTGCCAGCATCAAAACACCTGATGACTGTCTGCTGGCTTATTCTACAAATGTCGGCAACGTCGCCGGTTGTAAATAGCTCCTTCTCCTTCATTTTATCTCCTCCTCTTTTTTAACCAAACTCTTCCGGCATAAAACCTTCCTAAATTGCCTTGTTACCCCAGTTTAACTATCGGGCCATGTGTTTGTCAAGCATAAAAAGTATTGAAAAACCCGATTTCCGGCGGTGGAAGTTTATATATTATCAGCCGTTGGCATATCGGCATTATTTTTTATTGACGGATGTTGTGTCTTCTGGTATATTACATATGTTGCGAAGGCGGTTGCGCCTATACCAAATAAGGCTGATAAGCCAATAAAGGAACATCGCAACATGGGAGACGGGCGATGAAAAGCAATATATAAAAGCCTAAGTCTCCCTTTTTATGCGCATCACATTTTCTTCGGGCGGCCATACCGCAGATATAAGTCCGAGAATAAAAACAAATCGAAGCGCGCACGCTTTATCAGCGGCTGAGCTTTAATAGCCGTAACCGCCCTGAAACAGATAACCGACTGCTTATAGGGCTACGTGACAGCGGGCTTTTAAGCGGCTCTTTGTTCTTAAAGACGGCCTTTTATTAAGCCGAATTTAAATTCAGAGGCTACAATAAATTTAACTATTGGGAAGGAGGGTCTGATTAGTGGACCCCAAACAACGATACAGAAGATTGCGCCTGCTTATCAGCAAACTCAATAAAGAGCGCAAAAAGCAGACGAAGAAAACAGATATACTCTGCAACGACCTGATTGCAGCCCAGAGAGACTTTATCAAAAGATTGGACACCATCAGCTTTACGGCGAATTTCTACGAGACAATCGCCGGGATAACCGAACTGAGCAGCCTAATCCTGCTCGCCAGCAAACTCATCAAAGACGAAACTGCCGATGCAAATGTTGCTTTCTTCCTGCGTCAAGGGGACAAATTCGAGCTGCATATATTCGAGAGCACCCAGCCAATACTGCTGGAGAAACAGGGGCTGGAGAATTGTTTCACGCCCGAGGCGGTGGATAACATCTGCAAGTCAAACAAGGTATGCACTCTCGATGATATGTTTGCAATGGGGCTGCAGGGCAACCTGACTCGGCTAAATGAAATCTCAGCTGCTACAATTCCCCTCAGCCAGCCCGGTCCGTCTCTTGGCTTTATACTGATTTATCGCTCGGCGCAGAACAAATTAACCGCCGGCGAGCTAAACAACATAGCAGCAATATCGCCGGGACTATCCCGAGCGATTGCCTCCTGCCGGGTGCTTTGCCAATCAGCCGGGTAAAATTTCGCCGGAGACAGTTGGCTTTCCAGCAGTTCACCTCTAATTTTCTTGCAGTATCAGTTTTTTATGCTAAATTCAGATGTAATCGGGTAGGTAGCTCAGCTGGTCGAGCAACGGACTGAAAATCCGTGTGTCGGCGGTTCAACTCCGCCCCTGCCCATTGCAAGTTACAAGACCGGGAATTTGCCAGGCGACTTGGGTCAAAATTGGCCTTGGCAGGGCTGAAAAGTGGGTAGATAAGCAGAAAAATTCTTATAAAATCGAGGAATTTTGGCAAAAAACACTTGCAAAAACCCGCTGGAAAGTTATAATAAATGGTGTAATAAGATATATAGTTCTTTTCTTCTTAATGCATCTTGGCTTGCTGAGGCGGCGTAGATTTTTATAAGTTTGTTCTACATTCTCTAAATGAAAAGCTGCCTCACAGAGGCTGGAGTCTTTGGAGACTCCAGCTTTTTTTATTGGTTTACGGTGAAGGGCAATCGGCACCTGCCAACGGGTAATTGCGACTGTCTCTTTAAGCGGATTAGACGCAACTATCGTGCCGAGACTTTAATCACCCGGCTTTGCGTTTATCAAGGCGGCCAAAAGGATATGTCTTAATCTGTCAACGCCGAGATTGTCGAGGTAGCCGTCGGTAAAATCCAGCTTAAATCGGCCTTCGAAATTTCTGATTCGTCTTTTAAGCTCATCCCTGCCTAATGAGGCAATTGAAGTTGCCGTTTGTTCAAAATGTTTTTCTGAAGCCATTGGCCCAACCTCCTGAAAAACCGTCTTCTTAGGGTTTGGATTCGCTGTTATCAGTATCGTCAATAATGCGGGGCCACTTTTGCACGAAATCCAAGCACTTCTATATAAATATACGAATCGACTTATGATTTGATTGAATTTTTTTTGTCATTTTGCCAACGGTCTGATAACCTTCGGTTATGAAGACAGATGAACTGAATTATTACCTGCCGGCCGAATTGATTGCCCAGCAGCCGATGGGCGTTCGAAGTGATTCGAAACTGCTGGTTTTAAATCGCTCCGGCGGAGAGCTTACGGACAGTACTTTCAGCAAAATAGGCGATTTTTTAGCAAGCGGGGACTGCCTTGTGCTTAATGATACAAAGGTTTTGCCTGCGAGGTTTTTCGGCCAGCGCGGCAGCGGGGGCAAACTCGAAGCGTTATTCTTAAATGAGAATAACCCCGGCGTGTGGGAAGTAATGCTGAAAGGTGTCCGCAAAGTAAGGCAGGGTGAAATTATTTATCTAAAAGACAAAACGAAAAACGATTTTTGTGAAGCAGAAATACTCGACAAAACGGGTGAGGGCAAATGCCTGCTGAAGATAAAGACGGATGCAAACGCCGAAACTGTCCTCGAAAAAATTGGTTTTCCGCCACTACCGCCGTATATCAAGCGTAGCGACGACCTCAGCCAGGCAGCGACAGATAAACTTAGGTACCAAACGGTTTATGCGCGACATAGAGGTTCCGTTGCGGCGCCGACAGCAGGGCTGCATTTTACGGAGCAGCTAATCGAGCAACTAAAAGAGGCGGGTGTTTGCTTTGCATATATAACACTGCATGTCGGGGAAGGGACATTTAAGCCGATAACCGCGGACGATATCGAAGAGCATAAAATACATCAGGAGCGATTCAGCATTGATGAGAAAAATGTGCAAATGGTAAATACAACAAAAGAAAAAGGCGGAAGAATAGTCGCCGTAGGCACAACCTCTGTGCGAGTTCTGGAAACAATTGCGAGCGGGTCAAAAATCAAGGCCGCCGCAGGCGCAACGAGCTTGTTCATCAAGCCCGGTTATAAATTCAAAGCAGTCGATGCGATGATAACGAATTTTCATCTGCCAAAATCGACGCTGCTTGCGCTTGCGGCGGCCTTTTCGGGTCTGGAAAATATACTAACCGCGTATCAGCATGCCGTTGAGCAACGATACCGTTTTTACTCCTACGGCGACGCAATGCTGATAATTTAATTACTT
>CAIYOL010000315.1 GCA_903927855.1 uncultured Planctomycetota bacterium | reverse complement strand
TCTTCGGTCTGATGGGTTTTGCCTGGCGCCCGCTGTGGCTAATACTTATTTTTGAGTTATTGATTTATCTCTTAGTCGCACTTACATCAGCCATTAGTTCGGCACACAAAAATAAGACCTATAGCTTTCTGGTGCTTCTTGCTTTTATCCAATTGCATTTGGCCTATGGCATAGGTTCGCTTTGGGGAGTAATAACGGTGCCTTTTAAATTTGGACTGAAACGCAAACGCCAGCCGGGCAAAGTCTTGGAATATCACCGCGAATGAGGAAACAAGCCTATTAGAGCAGCGAGGACTGCAGTAATTTCGGAAAGATGGATGCAGAAACGAATATCAACTCGATTGTGTCGGCGCCGCCAAGATAGGAACGCAATCCTGTACCAATAGAAAAACAGCGAAAAAAACCGTAGAGTTCATAACTGTCTTCACGCAAGTCAGGTGACTTAACGAACAACTCAATATTACAAACTTTTGAAATATTACTGTTGGGAAAGGCATAGTGTTATGAATGACAAACAAGATCAAATCAAATTTGATAGGCTAAAGACTGAGCACCTGCCAGAGGTGGCACAATTACACATAATTGGAATCAAGGAAGGATTTGTTGGTTCGCTTGGCAATAAGTTTATTTGCCGTTTGTATCAGGCAATGATTGAATCCGACCAGGCATTTGGTTTCGTTGCAATCAAGGATAGTCGAGTTTTAGGATTCGTTACTTGTGCCGAGAGCGTCTGGGGTGTCTATAAGCATATCATTAAGAAGAATTTTTGTAAGTTGGCTTGGGCGATACTGCCTAAAATGTTTCGATGGTACAACATAAAAAATACCATAGCCACCCTCCTTCATCCTTCTGAAACCATCAAGAATTTACCTCCTGCTGAATTTTTAAGTCTTGTTGTAGATAAAAATTTCCGCAGGATGGGTGTAGGTAAGAAGCTGATTGAGCTAGGCCGTGACGAATTTCGCAGGCGCGGCATAAAACAGATTACGTTAACGCCCGCAGAGGACCAACATGCCGACGAGTTTTACAATGCATTGAGATGTAAACTTGTAGGTCACTCCCAAAAACGCGGCGTTTTACTGAACATATATATTATGGAAGCATCCGACGGTGAGGGGAAAAAGAACGGCGCATAAATAAATATTATGAACGATGTTTTGACATTATTGAAATTCCTTTGCCAACCTTCCGGAGCCGGAGGTACTGATTTGTTAGATGAGTACCAGCGGGTTTTTGCTCAAACAATTACCGGCAGTAATTCGATGTTAGCACTGGCATTCTGGCGGGGACGGGTGGCTCTGTGGACTATTTTACGTGCCTGTGGCCTGCGAGAAGGCGATGAAGTAATATTGCCGGCTTATACTTGTGATATGGTACCTATTGCAGTGAAATTTGCTGGTGGCAAGTGTGTTTATGTAGATGTTGAACCTGGCGGATTTAATTCTTCCCTGGAACATATAGCTGATTCTATTACCAATAAAACTAAGGCAATCATCTGCCAACATACATACGGTATTCACCAACCAGCCCATAAACTGGCAGCTTTAATATCTAATCGTCCAATAACCCTTATAGAAGATTGTTGTCAATTGATATCGTCTGATTCCAGCCATGGCACAGTTGCAATCGCTGGTGATGCGGCTTTTTTCAGCACGCAGTGGAGCAAACCTTTTTCGACCGGGCTGGGAGGAATGGCTGTCTTTTCCAATAATAAGCTTTACGCTGCATCTCGGGATATCTTGGCTGCCTTTTCACAAGAAGCAAATCGCCGGCGAGCTCAGTCATTAGCTCTGCAGCTATTGTTATATAGATTGACCGTTCGGCCTAAGACTAAAGCGATGATTGCTTTTCTTTACCGCTGGGCTCAACGCGTTGGTATGGTTAAAGGAACTACTACACCTGAAGAGTTTGATGATAGGATGCCTTCAGATTATCTTAGAGGAGCGGTTAATGTGCAGGCGGTTATAGGGGAAAAACAGCTTAAACAATGGGATAAAAATGTCAAACATCGCCGTATGCTGACAGAATTTTATCTTAAGCATCTGCCTGAATTAGGGGTAGATATTACACCTATGAAGGCGGGTGAAGAAAAACCTGCGCTTTGGACAGTCCCTTTATTTGTGGAAAATGCCGGCCAAGTTCTCAGCCGAGCCGGTAGACTTGGTCTTCCAGTTGCAAGTTGGTTTGGGCCGCCGCCGGTGCATATTGTTTCGCCTTCTGCCAAGCGGTTTGACTATAGAATTGGCCAGTGTCCGAGAAGTGAATGGATGGTTGCTCGTGAAATCCATTTATTGACTTCACCAGAGGTGACAGCCAAACAGGCAGGCGATGCCATCAACTTGATAAAACAGCATGGACGCATAGCAAATTATTAACTAAGGGATATCTTCAGACTATGGATGTCACAATCACTAAAACATTTGATCCAGAATGTGATACATTTCTCAAAAATAGACCCGATGCGAAAATTTGTCATACATACAAATGGAGCGATGCTGTCGCGCGAGCCGCCCGCCTCAAAAGCTTCTATCTCGTAGCATGTGACCATAAAGGCATTCATGGCGTACTGCCGCTGGTTCACGCAAAAAGTGTCCTCTTTGGAAACTTTATGGTTTCCCAGGCCTTCAGCGATTATGGTGGTTTAATTGCAGATTCTGCTGAAGTTCGTGACGCCCTCTTTAATCGCGCTGTTGAAACAGCCGTTAAACTTGGTTGTGAATCTATCGAGTTTCGCAACACTGAACCTCTGCCCTATGACCTCCAGGAACGTACAGGGAAAATGTGTATGCATCTGCCCCTTGCTCCTGACCCTGATGAAATCTGGAAATCTTTCGACCCCAAAGTCCGAAACCAAGTTCGCAAAGCAGAAAAATCCGACATCGTTGCCCAAGATGGCAGCTTGGAACTGCTGGACGATTTCTACCGCGTTTACACCGCCCGTATGCACCAACTCGGCACCCCAGCTTACCCACACAAACTAATGCAGAATCTCCTCGAGGTTTTTCCTGATAACTCTCGCCTGTTTGCTGTCCGGCTAAACGGCCTTACCATAGGCGTTGGCCTGACATTCCACTTCAATGGCTTTGTCGAAATCCCCTTCGCCAGCACATTTACCCAATATAACAGTCTTTGCCCGAATAACCTGCTGTACTGGTCTGTTATAAAGTATTACTGTCTTGTCGGTGCCAAATGTTTCGACTTTGGCCGATGTACCGTTGATGGCCCGACATACCAATTCAAAAAACAATGGGGCCCGGAGCCTGTTGCTCTGCATTATCAATACTGGGTTCGTCCCGGCCACCGGCTTTCCGTTCTCAGTCCTGATAATCCCAAATACAAAAGAAGAGTTGAAATGTGGAAAAAGTTGCCGCTATGGACGACGCGCCTGCTCGGTCCTTATATCAGCCGCAATTTACCGTGATATTTATTAAATCTTACCAATAAGATTCATCAAAACAGCTTACTTAGGAACCAAGAAGTCAATATTCCTCAACACGTCAACTACGGACCCAAACTTAAACGCCTTCAACAGCTTTTTAATTCGTACCCCTCCGTTTTTGCAATGGTAATAATGCCTGAATTTTCTATACGCAGATAATCCCGGAATCTGCGGTATAACCGGGCCGGCCTCATAAGGGTGGATGTAGAACATGGCAGGATGGCCTTGCTTGTTGAGTTTTGAAAGGAAAATCTTGGTAAGCAACAATGGATATAGCCGAAAGTATCCACCGCCTCCAAAAGGAATGCGTTTGCCGAGCAGTTCAGCGGTTGCCATTGGAAATTCTATAAGGCCGTTTGGCAGTTTGTGGACCGAAGGATTTGCATCCTTTATCCCGTAAACATCATGCAGGCCAAATGGGTAGATACTTGAATCATAAACAAAGCCAAGCTCTTTCAGGATATCAAGGGCCCAAATGGATTTCTCCGTAATCGAAAAGTCAGGCGCCCTGAACCCATAAACCCTTTGCCCGGAAACATCTTCGAGCCTTTTCTTTGCTGTTGATAGTTTTTGCTTGAATTCGTTCT